>JAYEKW010000161.1 GCA_034716895.1 Candidatus Neomarinimicrobiota bacterium | reverse complement strand
ATGATCATGGCTGGTTATGAGTTCAAGGGGGATATCCCGTTTGAGAATGTCTATTTTACCAGCATTATTCGGGATAGCCAGGGTCGCAAGATGTCCAAATCATTGGGCAATTCACCAGACCCACTGGATCTCATTCAGAAATATGGTGCTGATGCTCTCCGGTATGGGATCATGTTGATTGCCCCTAAAGGTCAGGATATTCTGTTTACCGAGGAGCGTTTGGATGTGGCTCGGAACTTTATGAACAAAGTTTGGAATGCCAGTCGGTTTGTCCTGATGAATAAAGATTTTGATCTAACGGCCGATATGGTTAACCCGGAAAAATGGAAAAATCTGGAATTGGCTGATCGCTGGATACTCCATCGGTTGAATATTACTATTGAGCGGATCACCAGACTACTGGAAAATTTTTCGTTTGATGAAACTGCGCGGGCGCTCTGGGATTTTATCTGGAACGATTTCTGTGATTGGTACATCGAAATGATCAAGATGCGTTTGTACGATGGAACGCCCGAACAGAAACAGACTGCCATGTCAGTGGCCATCTATGTGCTTCGGGATATTATGAAGTTACTGCATCCCTATGCACCATTTATGAGTGAGGAGATCTGGCAGCAGATCAAATTGACAGACGAACCCGATCTTATTGTTGCAAGCTGGCCCGTGGTGAAGAACACTTTTAATGCCCCTGAAGAAGCCAAGGAAACAGATTTTCTAAAGAAAGTGATCACAGCGATCCGTACGGTTCGTTCAGAAATGAATGTTCCGCCATCACAAAGTATCAAACTGGTAGGCAGGGCTCATTCTCAGGCACAGTTGGATATTTTGCAGAAGATGCAGGAGACCATTGCCAAACTCACCCGTGCTGCTGATATTGAATTCGGATTGGATGTATCAAAACCAGAATTTTCTGCATCTTCCATGGTGGAGAAAATGGAATTATTTGTTCCCCTGGAAGGTCTCATAGATCTGAGTAAAGAAGTGGAGCGACTCGAAAACGAGATTAAGGCAACAGAAGGCTATTTAAAAGCAGTAAAAGGAAAATTAGCCAATAAAAACTTTGTAGATCGTGCTCCTGAAGCTGTGGTTGCCAAAGAGCGGGACAAACAGGATCACTATATGGAATCATTGAAAAAGCTACGAGAACATGTAGAGACAATGAAGACCCTTTAAGCTCTTTTCACTGATGCTAAAGGCCAGAAGGCTGAAATCAAAGTAGCGCACAAAAGAAAGAAACTCAGACAGAATTGATAATAAATTCAGTTTCGAAATCTCAACGGAACGAAGAATTAGCGGTTGCTGTTATTTCACATCTGTGCAAATCTTTGTGGATCTGTGGCAAAAAAAAGTTTTTCAACTATGGCTAAAGTTGAACTGAAATTGGCATGACATCATCGAGACTGCGCGCCAAGTCATTGTTATTGTAAAACAATACGCTATATTACATCACTTTCGTTTATTCCAAAGATGGGGAGGTGATTTATGCAAACCAGTATCCAACGAGTTCTTATCACGAGTCTCGGTATTTGTTGTGTTCTTGCTATTCTGGGTCAATGTGCCTGGTTCAAGGGAGAGACTCTCGAACCTGAAATCACAAAACCGCATCCTATTGGTGGTTATGAAACACTTGGTTCGCGTATTTATTATCCACCATCTGCTCGGGAAGCGGGGCTCGAAGGAGCTGTCACCGTAAAGGTGTTTGTGGCTAAAGATGGGCGGGTAATCGATTCCAGGATCGCCCAAAAATTAAATCCAGAACTGGATCGGATCGCCTTGAATGCAGTCCAGCGAACCCTGTTTGAACCGGCTTTAAAAAACGGTAAGCCGATAGATATTTGGATCTCCATCCCAATCATATTTGCCTTGAAAGACTGGCATTCGAAGAGCAGTCCGTTCTCAAGTTTTGAAATGATCGTACATCCCAACCCAGCCTATCAAGGTTTCCAGGTTGAAATGTTGGGTAAAATCAAGCCAGGATTGGTGCTGCCGCTTCTCTTTGAGTGTTTACTTCCGTTCAATGCAGATCAAACCTGGGTTAAGACCGGTTCTGGAAATAACCTTGAAACACGACGAGTGAGGGATGCAAGTGGCGAGTGGCTGACCTTTGAAGTTGCCGAAAGATCCCTGACTCTGGGCTTTAATTATCTGCCTGTTGGTGATCAGGGTGATCATAAATTCCAATATAAATTTATCATGAACCAGGCCTTGCCAGACTGGCAACTGGCTCTGATCTATGGTGATCAACACCAGCGTTTTTCTCAAACCCCTGATCGTCGTTCTGTGCAGGTTGACGGAAGTATCCGGTTTGAATATGACCTGGATAAATTAGATGCATTTGAACCACGTTATCTGGAGATAGCTCTAATAGAATGATTCCCGAGTATTGCTGTCCAAAATACCTGCTTTAGATAAACCGAGACCTCAACAATAAAGCATTTTGGTACAGCAATGAAGTAAAAAAACAAATTTTCCCTAACAACACTAATTTCATGGTATTTAAGATGTTTGGCGTTAGCTTGCAGCGCACAAGGATCCAATTTGATTAAATACAAAATTTTATTATTGACCAGTTAACGGGGAATCAATCTTGTCATTTCGATTAACTAACGAAGGTGAATATGCTGTAAGGCTGATGGTCTATTTGGCTGGTCGGGATAAAGAAAAACTGATCTCAGCTCGTGAGATTGCCGAGAATCAAAATATTCCACAGCGTTTTCTGCGCTCTATCGTTTCACAATTTGCCAAACAGGGATTTTTAAAATCATTCCAGGGGAATGGTGGTGGGGTACGCCTGGCTGATGGAGCTGAAAATAAAACCCTGTTGGAAGTTATAGAGGCCGTGGAAGGTCCAATTTATCTGAATGTCTGTATGCAGGGTGAGGATGCCTGCCAGTTTTCCAGCCACTGTGCTGTTCATCTGGTCTGGCATGAAGCTCAGCAGGCAGTTGTCAATATCCTGAGCAAAAAAAAGATCAAGGATCTGGCAGAAACAAATCTGGCCATAGCCGCCAGCGCTATATTGCCCGACACGGGTCAACTCTGTGGCGTTCCGTTGGCTGTCCAAAAATCCGAGGCTGTTGTTGGCGATTAAGTTTGAACAGTATCAGGTTGAATCACCTGGAATTAACGAAGGTGACAAGTTGGCCTGTTTCCATTGCGGTGATACTTGCCCGGATCAGAGCATTGCCATTGGAGAAAGATACTTTTGCTGTAATGGCTGCAAGACGGTATTTGAAATTCTTAATGTTAACGAGTTATGTGAGTACTATGATATTGAAAATAACCCGGGGATCACACCAAAACAGGATTTGATCACAGATCGCTTTGCCTATCTGGATGATGAAGGTGTCCGGAAGCAGATCATTGAATTCTCTGATGGAAAAACAGAGAAGGTTACCTTTCATACACCAGCCATGCACTGTGCTTCATGCATCTGGTTATTGGAAAAGCTCCACGATATGGATCAACGAGTCTTTCAGTCTCAAGTGAACTTTCCCCGCAAAGAAGTTTCTATCAGCTACAACCGGGATGAAATGAAGCTGAGTGAAGCGGCTGCCCTGGTCTCATCTCTTGGTTATGAACCACTGATTAGCCTGGACACAGCAGGTAAACGGGAACAATCATCAGCCGAGAAAAAACTGTATCTAAAGATTGGTTTAGCAGGATTTGCTTTTGGGAATGTGATGATCCTCAGCTTTCCTGAATATCTTTCCAGAATAGGTGATGTTGACCCTGTTTTTAAAATGGTCTTTGGTTATCTGAGTATGGCGCTCTCGTTGCCGGTGCTTATTTATGCCACTAAAGATTATTATTTATCAGCCTGGGCCGGCGTCAAGTCAAAGACAGTTAATATTGATGTTCCCATCACTCTGGGGATTGGCATGCTCTTTTTCCGTAGTGCCTGGGAAGTGCTTACTCAAACCGGTGTAGGTTATTTTGATTCATTTACAGGTCTGGTCTTTTTTCTGCTCCTGGGTCGGATCTTTCAACAAAAAACCTATGACGTACTCTCCTTTGAAAGGGATTATAAATCGTTTTTCCCCCTCTCTGTTACCCGGAAAGTAAACAATGTTGAGGCCGTTGTACCGGTTTCCAAATTGATGCCAGGCGACCGGATCGTTGTTCGTAACCAGGAGCTTATACCGGCTGACGCTGTTTTACTGAAATCAGGAGCTTTTATTGACTATAGCTTTGTCAGTGGAGAGGCAGATCCCGTTGCTAAAGAGGCTGGAGAGTTCATTTATGCCGGGGGGCGACAACGCGGTACAACCATTGAGCTTGAAGTTATTAAAGAACCTTCACAAAGCTATCTGACCCAGCTTTGGAATAACGATGTTTTTAGTAAACCGCGTTTCTCGCGTTTAAATAAGACGGTTAATCAGGTTAGCCATTATTTCACCTTTGGGGTGGTGGCGATCGCCTTGGCGGCCTCATTGTACTGGCTTCAATACGATACCGCTACTTCTATAAAAGTATTTACAGCGGTTTTGATTGTTGCCTGTCCCTGTGCTTTGGCTCTATCATCTCCTTTTGCCCTGGGAACCACCATGCGGATATTTGGTCGCCAGGGGTTCTATGTGAAAAACACTGAAGCAGTGGAAGCTCTTTCCAAGATCGATACGATCGTTGTGGATAAGACCGGGACTCTCACAGAAGCTCACCAGGATATAATTGAGTTTTCCGGAGACCTGCTTTCCCTTGTTGAGCAGCAGATGGTGAAATCTTTGGTTCAACACTCGACACACCCGCTCAGTCAAAAGATATTTCAAGCTCTGGATGTAGAAGCAACCCTGGCTGTAGATGATTTCCAGGAGATATTCGGGAAGGGAATTGAAGGGAATATACAAAATATGGTGTTAAAGATCGGTTCTGGCTCCTGGCTGGGTCTCGAGGCAAATCTGATAAATACAGAAGACTTAAAAACCAGAGTATATCTGAGCATTGATGGTAAGGTCAAAGGCTCGTTTCTGATTGCCAATGTTTACCGTCAGGGATTACGCCCCATGTTGGCAAAATTGCTTAAGCGCTTTAAAATGTATCTTCTATCAGGGGACACGGAGCGAGAAAAAGCAACACTGGTTAATCTGTTTGGCAGCGATACCGGATTGTTTTTTCGCCAGACGCCAGAAGATAAACTGAATTTTATTTCTAAGCTCCAGGGTGATGGTGCACACGTTCTGATGGTGGGCGATGGTTTAAACGATGCCGGAGCACTACGTGCCAGCGAGGTTGGTATCGCTGTTACGGATGATGTGACAGCCTTCTCTCCTGCCAGTGATGCTATTTTGACCGGTGAAAACCTGCATCTTTTGGAGCCATTCATCAAGATGTCCAAAGCCACCATGTCAGTCATTATTACCAGTTTCATCATTTCAATAATTTACAATATTGTAGGAGTTACCTTTGCTGTATGCGGATTGCTATCCCCTCTGATTTCTGCTATTCTCATGCCGGCCAGCTCAATTTCCGTTGTAGTGTTCACTACGGTTACTACCAGCTTGCGCGCCCGCATGATGGGATTAACTTGAGCAAAAGCGAATTAAAGATATGTATATAATGTTTTTATTGATGGGCGCCAGCTTAACGGCATCTCTGATCTTTTTAGCTGCCTATATCTGGTCAGTTCGTTCTGGTCAGTTTGATGATAAGTATACACCATCAGTCCGCATGTTGTTTGATGATGAAAATAAAACATTAAAGAAAACGGAACCCGATACTGTTTCGGGGAATAACAAGGAGGAGAATAAATAATGGAGATGGAGAAATTCCAGTACGACAATAAAATCGTACGAATGTTTTTCTGGGCCACGGTGGCATGGGGAATTACCGCATTTTTAGTCGGTCTTACCATTGCTCTACAATTACCAGCACCTTGGTGGAATTTTAGTACATCCTGGTTAACCTTTGGTCGTTTACGCCCATTACATACCAATGCTGCAATTTTTGCATTTGTCGGTAACGGTATTTTTATGGGTTATTACTATGCTGCCCAAAGATTATTAAAAGCCAGAAACTTTTCGGATGTGCTAAGCCATATCCACTTCTGGGGCTGGCAGGCAATTATTGTATCAGCGGTATTGACCTTACCTGCTGGAATCACAACAGCCAAAGAGTATGCAGAGCTGGAATGGCCTATTGATATTGCCATTGCTCTGATCTGGGTTGCCTGGGGTGTCAATATGATCGGAACCATTGTCAAGCGCCGTGAAAAGCATCTCTACGTAGCCATGTGGTTCTTTATCTCTACGTTTGTCACTGTAGCGATGCTTCATATCGTCAACTCTTTTGAGATACCGGTGAGTATAGGCAAAAGTTACTCTCTCTATGCTGGTGTCCAGGATGCCCTGGTTCAGTGGTGGTATGGCCATAATGCAGTTGCCTTCTTTCTGACCACCCCTTATCTCGGCCTCATGTATTATTACATGCCCAAAGCCGCTCAACGTCCGGTTTACTCATATAGACTATCAGTGATCCACTTTTGGGCGTTGATCTTTCTGTATATCTGGGCCGGTCCTCACCACTTGCTCTATTCTTCAACACCAGATTGGGCTCAAACCCTGGGAACCGTATTTTCGATCATGTTGATCGCTCCTTCATGGGGTGGCATGTTGAATGGTCTCTTGACCTTGCGGGGTGCCTGGGATCGAGTACGTCAGGATCCGATCCTCAAATTCATGGTTGTGGCCGTCTCGGCCTATGGTATGTCCACCTTTGAAGGACCCATGATGTCATTGAAGAATTACAACGCCATCTCCCACTTTACGGATTACACCATTGCCCATGTTCACGTTGGGACTCTAGGATGGAACGGGCTTTTGACCTTTGGTATTCTGTATTGGCTGGCTCCCAGATTATGGGCCAGCAAACTCTATTCAGTGAAATTAGCCAATATTCATTTCTGGTTGGCAACTCTGGGAATGATCTTTTGGGTAATTCCCATGTACTGGACCGGTATTACGCAAGCCTTGATCTGGAAGCAGTTTACACCAGAGGGTTTTCTGGTTTATCCAAACTTCCTGGAAACGGTCCTGCAGTTAGTACCCATGTACTGGACCCGCGCCTTTGGTGGAACCCTTTACCTTACGGGTTCATTCATCATGTTATATAACCTGATAAAAACAGCCAGAGCAGGCGCTCCCATCCCGGATCCTGTAATAGAAGCACCTGCCCTGAAACCCATTGTCTCTGTTCCCGGTGAACACAAACACCGTTGGGTTGAAGCTCGCCCCGTACCGTTCCTGATTCTGGCGTTCATTGCTGTGGCAATCGGTGGTTTGGTTGAGTTTATTCCCATGTTCGTTGTTAAATCAAATATACCGACCATCAGTACAGTGGTTCCTTATACACCTCTCGAGCTGGAAGGCCGCGATATCTATATCAGAGAAGGTTGTGTTAACTGTCACTCACAGATGATCCGTCCCTTTAGAAGCGAAACTGAACGCTATGGTGAGTATTCCAAGGCTGGCGAGTATGTTTATGATCATCCTTTTTTGTGGGGCTCAAAACGTACCGGTCCAGATCTGCACCGTGAAGGTGTTGGCAAACTGAGAAAACCGGATGCCTGGCACTATAACCACATGGATAATCCCCGTTCAATGAGTCCAGGTTCCATTATGCCAGTATATCCCTGGTTACTGGAAGACTCAAATGACTATGCTCATCTCACCCGCAAAATCAGTGCAATGAGAACCCTGGGTGTTCCTTATGAGGAAGGCTACGAGGATCAAGCTCTTGCCGACCTGAAAAAACAGGCAGAAGACATCGTTGCCAACCTGAAGGACTCAGGTATTGAGACAACATGGGATAAAGAGATCATTTCTTTGATCGCCTATCTGCAAAAATTGGGAACAGGGATTCTCCCTAAATAGGGAGAATTCAGATTCGCATGATAAGCCGTATTTATCCAGGAGCAGAAGGCCTGGCTTTTCTCCAGGGATTGTCACTGGTCCTGTTTCTACTCGTTTTTGTAGGTGCGATCATTATGATCCTCACGATGAGAAAAGGATATATAGACAAAATGAGCAACATGCCCCTCGAGCTTGAGGACGACCAAAGTACAAATAATGGAGGCCATTAACTAATGGGCAAAATTACAAATCAACTAATCGAACACGATTTTGATGGAATTCAGGAATACGACAACGACCTTCCGGGTTGGTGGAAATCGCTATTCTGGCTGACGATCATCATCGCAGTTATATATGTTCCCTATTATCACCTAGTTGGTGATTTGCAGGAAGTGGAATATCAAAAAGAAATGGGTACCTATTCTGAAGTTGGAATGGGTCGTGGAGCAATGACCGGTTACTCGTCTCCGTTTGCAAGTGATGGTGAAATGACACCAGCCATGCGTGCTGAAATGGACAAAGTGCTGGATGCCCCCTTTGATGAACAACTTATGCGCGCAATGAGCAAAGCTGACTCAGATCAATTGGCCGCTTTGGAAGCTGCTTTTCCTGAGGTTTATGCAAGCTATGCCAGTGGAGGTGTTTCTGCTCCGGCTGCTCCAGCTGCATCTGTGGGTAGCTCAAATGAAACACCACCGGAAGCACTGGCTATCCTTACCGATGATGCCAGTCTTGAGGCTGGTAAAAAGGTCTGGGACACTCAGTGTTTCAGTTGTCACCTTAACGATGGTGGTGGCATGATCGGTCCAAATATGACGGATGATTACTGGATCCATGGAGGTGATATGGCTTCTATCGTACATCTCATCAATGTGGGCGTTCCGGCCAAGGGAATGGTTCCCTGGGAAACCATCCTTACACCGGATCAGATCAGCCAGGTTGCCAGCTTTATCAAGGTCAAATTGGTGGGAACAACCCCTGCAGTTGCCAAGGCTCCTCAGGGTGATCTTTTTGAGGAATAACCTTATTTAGATATTGTATTCATAGAAGGAACTCAAGTAATATGCTTGAGTTCCTTTTGTGAGTATATTTAATAAAGAACAACTATTTGGAGAACACAGGTAAATGAGCGTGCCAGACACACAATTAACCAATATTGATACTCCATCAGAGTATAGAGATCGAATAGCCTCAATCAATGATGACGGTAAAAGGAATTGGGTCTTTCCACGACAGCCCAAAGGTCGATTTTATAATGCCCGGACCTGGTTTTCATACCTGCTTCTGGCCATTATGTTTGGCGGTCCCTTTATAACCATGAATGGTCGCCCTTTTATTCTGTTAAATGTCCTGGAGCGCAAATTTATTCTCTTCGGGATGGCTTTCTGGCCCCAGGACAGCTATATTTTTGTGTTGGCGACCCTGACCTTTGTGGTGGGAATTCTGCTGTTTACAGTGGTCTTTGGTCGATTGTTTTGTGGATGGGCCTGTCCACAGACCATCTTTATGGAAATGATATTTCGCAAGATAGAATATCTTATCGATGGCAGTGCTAACAAGCAGCGCAAACTAAAAGCTCAAGCCTGGAACGCTGAAAAGATATTTAAACGGGTTTTAAAACACGGGGTCTTTTGGGCGATATCCTTTATTATTGCCAATACGTTTTTGGCATATATCGTTGGTAAGGATGAACTTTTCAAGATCATGACCGACCCTGTCTCGGAACACTTGACCGGGTTCTTCATTATCATCGTTTTCACCAGTGTTTTCTATTTTATCTACGCTTCTTTTCGTGAGCAGGTCTGTACCCTGGTTTGTCCCTATGGTCGTTTTCAGTCCGTGCTTCTGGATGAAAAATCAATTGTTGTTCACTATGATTTTATCCGAGGTGAAACACGTGGTAAGCCTAAAAAGAATTCAACTGAAGATTTGGGGGATTGCATTGACTGTAATCAGTGTGTGGAAGTTTGTCCCACCGGGATAGATATTCGCAATGGCACTCAGTTGGAATGCGTGAACTGTACGGCTTGTATTGATGCTTGTGATGCTGTAATGGATAAGGTCAAGAAACCGCAGGGTCTGATCCGCTACGATTCTTATGATGGCATCAGCAAGGGTGAAAAATTAAGTTTCACATTTAGGAATATGGGATATTCCGCAGTTGTTCTGCTTCTGACGGCTTTCTTTTTCACGCTGCTGATTACCCGCTCAGATGTTGAGACCACTATTTTGCGCTCCTATGGAACCCTGTATCAAGAGGTGGGAAACGATCATTACACCAACCTCTATTCAGTGAAGGTGTTGAATAAAACCTTTGAAGAAATGCCCATTCGGTTTGAGCTGGTGGAACCAACGGGAACACTAAATATGGTGGGTACAAACCTGAAAGTAGAAAGTCAGGACAGAACAGAAGGCGCTTTCTTTATCGATTTGGATGGTGCTCTGCTTGACGGAACTGAAACCAAACTTAAAATAGCAGTCTATACGGGAGACCGATTATTGGAAACTGTAAAAACATCATTCATGGGACCGCGGAAATAAAATGAATCAGACAGAACCATCTGGAAGAATGTGGATGTGGGGAACCATTCTTACCATTGTAGTCTTTATCGCTTTTTTTACCAGCTTTGCCATCTGGACCTACCAGAAAGATGTTGAACTGGTCTATGACAATTACTACGACAAAGATGTGGTCTTTGGACAACAGATCCGACGTGTGGAACGAACGGATGCTTTGGAAATAAAGCCGATTTTCAACTATGATCAAAAAACGCAATTGTTGACGCTTAGATATTCCAAGGCATTAGGGCATGTTGCTCCCGTGGGTGAAGTGCTGTTGTTTCGTCCAGCGGATCTGCATAAGGATCGCCTTTTTCCACTGGACTTGACTGGAGACACCCTGCAGAAGATCCATTTACCTAATATGGATCCTGGATTGTGGCGGATCAAGCTGGATTGGGCCAGTGGCGGTTTGGAGTACTATCTGGAACAAACGCTTATGATCAGGTGAGATCGTCTTTTTAGCAACGAAGTTAAAAAAAACGAAAATATCGCAATCATCATCAACAAATAGGACTGTCTGATTCGATCAAATAACCCTTGCTGAAGATGTGACTCAAGTTAATTTTTTACAAATTGGTTAGGAGACACATTATGGGGCTGAATCGTTGGCTCACACTTATATTTATTAGTTTGGCTATTTTAACGGCATGTAGCGAAGATCCAGATATTCTATACTCGAAAGCAGAAACAGAAGCCGCGCTTGGTTCACGTCAGGCCGCCCTGAACTATCTCATGGATATTCAGAAAACGGCTCCTGAATATACAGAGGCCTATCTTTTTGCGGCTCGGCTGTTCTTTGAAGATGATAACATGACAGCAGCCGTCAATCAGTGTAAAAGAGGGTTGGACGCCCAGGCAGATTCAGCCATGATCCTCCGTTACATCGGAGAGATCTACCATGCCACAGGCAGCCTGGAAAATGCCTATCAGTATTATCGAATGGCAGTTGGCGTTGATCCTGAGAATGTCCAGGTTCAAATCAGCATGGGACAGATCCTAAATGAAAAGGATCTGTACGAACAAGCTTTGTCTCACTATGATAAAGCCCTGGCTTTGGATTCAGCCAATTACCTGGCAACTGTCGGTAAGGCAAGCACCTTTAACAATTCCGGAAAGACCGCCATGGCCATCGACCTGCTGGAAATAGCCGTAGAGAATGAACCCATGGAAGGTGCTGCTTACGGTGCCCTGGCTCTGGCCCAGGAGAATACAGCAGTGGAAGATAAGGTCATCCTGGATAATTATGCCCTTGCCGTAAAATTAGCCCCCAAAGACCAGAATATCTGGAAAGCCTATGTAGCCTACATGATAGAAGGTCAGGATATCAAACAAGCGGTAAAGGTTTTACAAAATTACCTTTATCATTATCCCGATGCTATCAAGGGCAGACATCATTTGGCAGAACTGTATATTAATCTGGCTCAGATAGAGAGCCTGTCATGGCTGGATGCTGCAAGGCAACAGTGTGAACAAGCTTTAATACGAGACAATGACGATCATTTCAGTCATGCTCTGCTAGCCCGAATCTATCTGCTTCAGGAAAAACCCAGGCTCGCCATTCTGGAAGCCCAGCTGGCATTCGAGATCAATCCAAATACTGAATACAGAGAATTGGTAGACCAGGCTAAGTTTTTCGCGAACTGATTTTAACCATTCAGAAAATCGTGGATATCTCCTTTTTTTCAAGAGCCATTTGAGTTGGACGAGATGGCCAGATCAAGGGATGTGGTTGCCGTAATGGATGCCGGAGTAGCTCCGGGATCTATTTTATACAAATACAGAGGCAGCCAAAGCGATTCTCATGACCTACGGGGGTCCCATCCTGTTGATTGTCTTGGGATATGGTTTCACCCATTTCAGAAAGGCTGCCTAGATTGCCGAAGAAGTGATGGCGCAGTTTTAGTCGCTGATTATCTTGCAGTCTGTGAAAATATACCAACATCACCTTGTCAATAACAGATTGACCTAAAGGCGCTCTGAATGAGAGTTAAGCGTAGCGGTCGAGTTGTGATAACAACCACCCTGATGATACTATTCTATACCGGTTTAGTGATGTGGCATAATAAGCCACCTGTTTTGGATCCGGTTCAAATTGAACAGGGGCAGAGACTCATTCACACCTATCCGGAACTCAAAGGGTTTTTGGAACGACTCGACCTAACTGGGGAAACAGCAGCATTTTATAGTATTGGTCTTCCCGGACAGCAAGCCTGGCCAACAAGTATCGGTCGAGCCTGCTATCATGATCCCCTGGCAGCCCACCAGCAGTTCTCAGCGACAAGAACAGCTTATGAAAATGATATCGAGCTGATCCGCTATCGAAGCAAAAATGATTTTTTGGGACTTCTGTTAACTGCTGAGTTAATTGCTCCAGGTACCGTCAGAGACATGGATTTCAGGTCACACACACTCATTATGGAAAAGCCGGTTTCAATATCCCTTGGATCGATCATTGCACTGGTGATTGGAGTGTTTGGTTTGCTTGTCGTCAGGAAGGCTCAAAAAGACCGCTGAGCTGTTGTTTCCAGCTGGACTTGACTCGCCCATGCATAAAGAAAACCGCATCCGTATTTGTTATTAAAATGCCAGAAAACCAGCTAGCAAATAGTAGCGGAAATGGCCTAAATAATGTATGTTGAATGCTCAAATGATACGAGATAGATGTTTATATATACTAACAAAAAAGTAAGGTGTTAACATGAAACGTTTTCAGGTCGTTGTTTTGATGCTTTTTGTAGCAGCCCTGGGGCTTTGGTCCTGTGGTGGGGGAGAAAAACAAGCAGCTGATACTTCAGCAGCAGAGGGCAAGATTGCACAAAAAGATATTACTACAACTGCAGAGGATGGCGGTTACGGCTTTGAGAAGCTTGCCGAAGAACTTGGATACCAAACCTATGTTATACCTCCTGAAGAACAAATTTATTTTGGTGATCCACGGGCGAAAAAAGGTGGAAACTTTCGTCACATCACCTCCCGTTTCCCGGCGACTATGCGTACTGAGGGCCAGAATGCCAATTATATTGAAAATAACACTATTTCAGGCCTTTGTTATGAAGGTTTGGTCACCACTCACCCCCTTACCCTGGAGTTCATCCCTTCGTTGGCCAGCCATTGGAAGATCTCTGATGATAAAATGAAATTTTGGTTCCGTATCAATCCTGATGCCCGTTGGTCGGACGGTCGTGAAGTCATTGCTGAGGATGTTGTGGCTACCTGGGATTTGCACATGGATGAAACCATTCTCTCACCTTCTGACCAGTTGGTCTATGGGAAATTTGATCGTCCGGTTATTGAAAGCAAATATATTGTTTCTGTGGTTTGTCAGGAATTGAGCTGGCGCAATTTGCTGTACTTTGGTGGAATGGCGATTCTGCCATCTTATTACCTGAATCAGGTGGATGGTTCAGAATATTTGAAGGAATACCAGTTTAAGATGTTGCCTGGTACCGGACCCTACATCATCCATACAGAGGATATTATTAATCAGGAATCTTTTACCTTTACCCGCCGACCGGATCACTGGGCTAAAGATGATCCCATGAATAAATATGCAGCTAATTTTGACAAGATCAAGTTTATCGTTGTGAAAGACAACAATGCGCTGATCTTTGAAAAATTCAAAAAAGGTGAAAGTGATTTTTATACGATTTCAGCAGCTCGCGAATGGGTTGAAGAAACTGATTTTGAAGCTGTCCAAAAAGGCTGGATCCAAAAACATAAGGTCTATTCTGAACGACCAGCAGGTACATCCGGTTATGCGTTTAATATGCGGAAATGGCCCTTTGATGACAAACGCGTTCGCATGGCTTTCTCATATTTATACAACCGGGAAAAGATGAATGAAGAGATGTACTATAATGAGTACTCTATGATGAACTCACTTTACTCAGGTTCTGCTTATGAGAATCCGGACAATGAAAAGGTTTTTTATAACCCGGAAAAAGCAGTTCAACTTTTAAAGGAGGCTGGGTATAAAACGAGAAATGATGAAGGTTGGCTGGTTCATGAAAATGGCCGAGTGCTGCGCTTTGAAATCGGCATATCTAAAGGTGTAGATTATATGGTTACTCCGGTTCAGCAGATGATGAAAGATTATGGTATCGATATGCAGATCAAGTACATCGATGGCAATGCCAACTGGAAAAATCTTATGGAGCGTAACTTTACGATCTATATGCAAAGTTGGGGTGGTCTGGTTTATCCCAATCCGGAGACTTCGTTAAAATCCTCGCTGGCTGATGAAAACAATACCAATAATATTGGTGGCTTTAAAAGTGATCGCGTCGATGAATTGCTAGTAGAATATGATGTGACCTTTAAACAGGCTCGCCGAGTTGAAATTATCCGTGAGATCGATGGTCTTTACTCAGATATCCATCCTGCTGCCTGGGGTATTGCCCGGAACTATCAGCGTATAGCCTATTGGGATAAATTTGGATATCCAGAATATATGGTTAGTCGCTATGGTGGAGATTACCGTTCCGTATTTACGCTCTGGTGGTATGAGCCGGAAAAAGAGGCTGCCCTGGAAGCGGCCATGGCCAGCGATAGTGATTTACCCATTGGTGAGATTGATGTAAAGTTTTGGCCGGAATATCTTAAGGCAAGTAATAATTGACGAAACCGCTAGAAGTATCTGAGAATTCATAAAATGTACCCTAAAACCATTAAATACAACCACATATAGTGAATAAGTCTAAAACCATATATAACAACACTTTGCGTCTCTGCGCGCTCTGCCTGTGCGGCGAAGCTTGTAGAGCGTAGACGTGCGAGAGGGACTTTTTGCGAGGGCGTCAATAATTAAGAAGTAATAATGAAGAAGGAAGAAGGGAAAGTAAGCTAGGGGTATAATTGGTAGAAGATGTGCATCATTAGCCTTATTCACAACTAAACAGAGCATTGCTCATGAATAAGCACAGCCTTCCAAAGACTAACATTTTTACTTATTCCTTCTTACTTATTAATTAACAATGACCACATATTTTATACGACGTATCCTCCTCATGATCCCCACTTTTCTGGGATCGACCATGCTCATCTTTGTAATTTTACAGATGGCGCCAGGTGGACCATTGGAGCAAACGATTCAGCAGTTACAGGCTGGTGCCATGCAAAGTGGTGAATCTGTTGGCAGCGTAGGAGATATCATGGGCGGTGGCAGCTCTATTCTTCCTCCCTCTGCTCTTCGGGAGTTGAAACGTTTCTATGGTTTTGATAAGCCGATCTATCAGCGCTACCTCAGTTGGCTGGGGGTTTGGCCCAGAGAAATCAAACACCGTGAGGTAAAATTTCTCAATGACGCTACTGAAGCTCAAAAGAATGTGGGACGCGGAACCTACATGACACTTAAGCTTGATGGTGATCAAGTCCTCGTTTATGACGAAGAGGGTACGATCAGTAACATCTGGAAAGCCTCTATTGATGCAGAAGGCTCTGAAGAGAACATGATCTTGACCACCATCTTTCAAACTGAATTCTCTGGTATCCTGACTGGAAATTTAGGGACTTCGTATACCTACGATTTGCCTGTGACAGAAGTAATGGCACCTCGTTTTAAAATATCCGTCTTTTTTGGACTCAGCGGCTTATTGCTTTCTTATCTGGTCTGTATTCCATTGGGGATCAGGAAAGCATTGAACCATGGATCAACTTTTGATTTTCTCTCCAGTGTTGTCATCTTTGCCGCATACTCAATTCCCGGTTATGCCCTGGGTGGGGTTTTGCTTGTGCTTTTTGGAGGGGGCTCTTATTGGGACGTTTTACCCCTGGGCGGTTTTCGCTCTCCCTCCGAAGTCTGGGAAAATTTAACCCTCTTTGGACAGATTAAAGATCAACTCTGGCATGCCGTCTTGCCGATCATTGCCTGGTCTATCGGCAGTTTTGCCGGGCTAACGGTTCTCATGAAAAACAGTTTGCTGGAAAATATCTCCCAGGATTATATCCGAACTGCATTCGCAAAAGGTCTACAGGAAAAACGGGTTATCTGGGTTCATGCTATTCGGAATTCAATCATTCCCATTGCCTCAGGAATTGGTGGCGTGATCGGAATAGTGATTGCCGGATCCTATCTGATTGAGAAAGTATTCAATATTGACGGTTTTGGAAAAATGGGATTCCAGGCGATTCTGGATCGAGATTACCCCATTACCATGGGCTTTCTGGTTATTGTGGTTGTCATCCGTCTGGTGGCCAATATCCTTTCTGATATTACTTTGGCTACAGTTGACCCAAGAATCAGGTTTAAGTAAAAAGAATAAAGAATAAAGAATAAGTAAAAAGGTGTAGAAGCGCTTCTTACTTATTTTACATAAGCAATTAACTATCTAAAGAAGGAAAAGGGAATGAATAATAAATTAATAGTAGAGCGGAAAACGTTGCTCTCCCACTTATTAATTCTTCCTTTTTAATTATTACTTACACTATGCCTGAACAACAAGAAATTTCGTTATCCATCCTGAAGAAGCGCTGGCTTAAGTTTAAAACCCTGAAGCGCGGCTACTATTCCTTCATTATACTACTGATTCTCTATGGTCTGTCCTGGTTTTTGCCAGTGCTCATCAATAATAGACCGCTGGTTTTGAGCTATGAAGGTGATTTCTATTTTCCTGCAATAATTGGGTATTATGCCGGCTCAGAGTTTGGTCAGGATGTTCCCGGTGAAGCTGTTTACCGGCAACTCCAGGAAACCTGGCAGGCAGAGGAAAGTGATAATTGGATCGTCATGCCGCTCTATCCATACAGCCCCTTTGAAGACATTACGGTAACGGGCAATAAAATGTATGAACAACCAGGTGGAAATCACTGGCTGGGAACAGATAATACTGGTCGTGACGTTTTTGCGCGGCTTTGTTATGCGTTCAATATTTCCATTTCTTTTGCGCTTGTCCTTACCGTTCTGAACTATATCATCGGTATTATCATCGGGGGTAGCATGGGCTACTTTGGCGGTAGATTTGATCTTTTCTTTCAGCGTATTATTGAAGTCTGGTCCAGTTTGCCCATGTTATTTGTCATTATTATTATCAGTTCCATTATTCGTCCCTCTTTCTTTCTCCTGGTCTTTATCTACACCATTGTGAACTGGATCGGGATGACCTATCTGATGAGAGCTGAATTTTATCGTGAGAAATCCAAAGATTATGTGGCTGCCTCCCTATCTATGGGGCAAACCAATTTCAAAGTTATGTTCAAACACATCCTACCCAATGCGATGGTCCCAATTATTACTTTCTTTCCTTTTGCTATCGTCGGTGGCATATCAGCGTTGGTTGGTTTGGATTATCTGGGCTTTGGGATGCCACCACCAACGCCAAGCTGGGGACAAATGCTGGATGTTGGACTGCAAAACATTTCCAAATGGTGGATGGTTTTCGCGCCGGTTTCGGCTCTATTTTCAACATTGATCATGGTTGTGTTTATTGGGGAAGCGGTACGTGAAGCCTTTGACCCCAAAGTATATTCGAGGTTGCGATGAATCAGGAAAAGCTGGTAGAAGTCAAGGGCCTCAAAACCCGATTCAAAGTTGGTGGTGAATGGGCCAAAGCCGTTGATGGGATCAGTTTTGACATCTACAAAGGTGAAACCCTGGGAATAGTGGGAGAATCTGGATCTGGAAAATCAGTATCAGTGCTTTCATTGATTCAATTAATCCCCAATCCCCCTGGAGAAGTTTCTGATGGTGAAATCATCTTCAAGGGAAAAAAGATTTTTGATGCAAAAGAGCTGGAAAAAGCCAAAGCTGTTCCTCAATTCAAATATTTTCAAAGGATACCTGAGCGCAGGCGAAGCCAGGCTGCAATAGCCTTCTTTTTTCTATGGATTGCCATATATGCCATGTTGCCGATTCCAGGGATTCTATTTGGGATTATCGCCTTTATTCTTGATCTCACAGTTACGGTTCACCTGTTCTTTAATTCACCTCGAAATCAAGCGATTGCAGACTTTAGACAGAATATCTATAGCAATATGTGGGACATTCGTGGTTCTGAGATTGCCATGATCTTTCAAGAACCCATGACCTCATTGAACCCGGTATTCACTATTGGGATGCAGATGATGGAGTCCGTTCGCCCGACCTCATTGAAAGAAACCCTGAAGGCCTGGTTTGTGAATAAAGCAAAAGGCCTAAAAGAAATTACAATGCCGGGTCGCCTCAAAACCTCTGGTATTGTTGGATTCATTTTTCTCGTGTTCTCTCAGTTGGCAGCGGGTTGGAGTTTTCTGCCCCTTGATATACTGAAGACGCTCATAATCGGTGGTTTAGTGCCAACTTTCATCGCCTACTTTATTCTTGGTATTGATAAACTAATAAGTTCTGAGTTTAAAGAAAATCACGAGAAACTTTTCAATGATGCAGTTGGCCTGCTTGATATGGTTGGAATTCCAGATGCAAAACGTCGCATGGATGATTATCCCCACCAATTTTCAGGGGGTATGCGTCAGCGAGTCATGATTGCCATGGCGCTCTCGAAAAACCCATCACTGTTGATCGCAGATGAACCAACCACTGCTCTGGATGTTACCATTCAAGCTCAGATTCTGGATCTGATGCTGGATCTCAAAAAAACAGATACGGATGCAGCGGTAGTATTGATCACCCACGATTTAGCCGTGGTTGCTGAAACTTGCGAAAGAGTCATTGTTATGTATGGTGGTCTGATCCAGGAAGTTGCTGAAGTGAATGATCTTTTTAGTAATCCCCTTCATCCCTACACCCACGGCTTACTGGGATCTATTCCCCGTCCCGATAAAGAGCGCAAGCTTAATAGACTGGAAACAATCCCCGGCATGGTTCCAAATATTCTGAATCTCCCTGTGGGTTGTAAATTCTGTACACGCTGTAGTGTTAAATTGAATAAATGTGATACGGAGGAGCCGCCATTGCAGGAAGTTAGTCCGGGTCATTTTGTGCGCTGTTTTGTGGTTCAGGAAGGCCAGGTGTCCGCATGAGTAAGAATAGGCTCGTAGATGTCAAAAACCTATCGGTGCATTTTCCCGTTCATGGAGGAGTTTTCTCTAAACGGATTGCTTCAGTTAAAGCGGTAGACGGAATCTCTTTCAGTATCGATCGTAAACAGATTGTGGGCATGGTAGGCGAATCAGGTTGTGGAAAAACCACCGTCGGCCGGGCCATGATTAATATTCTCAGATATGTTGCTCCAGACGTCGAAATTGGCGGAAGCATTGAATACCACTTTGGTGATGAAATTGTTGATTTTGCAAAACTAAGTTCTAACCAGGTGCGTAAGTATCGCTCAAAAGTCCAAATGATCTTTCAGGATCCTTATGCATCGCTGAATCCGCGGATGACAGTGGCACAAATCATTAGTGAGCCCCTGCAATTGCATACAGATATGAACAATAAAGAGCAGACTGAAAAAGTGGGCTGGTTGTTGGATAAGGTGGGCTTGCAACCGGAACAAGCCAGTCGTTTTCCCCATGAATTTTCTGGTGGACAACGGCAGCGAGTAGGTATTGCCCGGGCTTTGGCCACTAATCCAGACCTGATTATTTGTGATGAGCCAGTGTCAGCCCTGGATGTATCGATTCAGGCTCAGGTTATCAATCTGATGATGGACCTTCAAGATGAATTTGATGTATCCTATCTGTTTATTGCTCACGATCTATCAGTGGTGGAGCATATCTCAGACAAGATCGCAGTGATGTATCTGGGTGATATGGTTGAATATGGAAATGCCCAGGATGTTTATCATCATCCACGACATCCCTACAGCAAAGCCCTCTTGTCAGCGGTACCTCTGCCTGATCCGTCCCGCAAGAACCGTGATCGGATCGTGTTGAAAGGGGACGTTCCAACACCCCTGAACAAACCCAGTGGTTGCGCCTTTAGAACACGCTGTCCCATCGCTGAATCCTCATGCTCTGAGATAAAACCGGTTTTTGAGGAGCATGCCAGGGACCATTTTGTGGCGTGTCCAGTAGTTAAGCAATAAAAGCCCGTTTCAATGCTTCAGGGTCCGTAGGAGAATCTGAAACCCGGTAGCTATTTAAGTTTGAGGGCTATTCTAATTAAACGTACTATCAAGGTGAAAACTCTTCTTCTTCTGTTTGCCATAGCGCCTGGTGTAGCTAGTGAAATTCAAATTATAGATCAGAAAACAGGTTTTCCTCTACCAGGGGTGAATATTACTGTTGTCGGAACCGTTGAGGGGCTGAACACCGATTTGGACGGCTATTTCTTCCTGAACGAAGCCAGGTGGATTGATAAAAATGCATGAAGGTTCTATGAAACGTCGACTATATCTTATTTTACTGGTCACGCTTTGGGTGGCTCTATCCGGGCGACTTGTCTATAATCGCTATTTTCAGGGTGGATCCACAGCCTATCTCTCCCTGGAAACCGGCCTGAGAGAATTACCCAGTGAATCAGAATGGATGAACATTTACCTTGATGGTCGCAAAATGGGTCACACGGTCTATTCCATAGAGAATAAAGGTTCTGCGGGCTACAGTATCAAAAGTTCCACTCACCTTAACGTGGTTTTTGGAGGCTTGGAATCCGAGATACACTTGGAGAATAAAGCGGTAATGGATACCATGTTTCGCTTGAACGGTTTTAGTTTCTGGATGAATTCGGATCAATATTCCACTTATATCGTCGGTGATAAAGAGGGTACGGAGATGTCTCTAAGCATCATTCAGGGACGAGACACCAGCTATTCCAAGATCGAGGTTCCTGAAGACCTGTACACCTATACAGCTATTCAACCCATGGTGGCCAGTAAAGGCATTCTTGAGGGAGAGACAATTCGGGTTCCGGCCTATGACCCCATGTCAAATGAAATGGCCGATGTGACCATAAGCCATGAAGGCAAAGAGCTGCAGAAGATCGCCGGAGAGAAACTGATTCTGAACAAGCTACGTATCGAATTTAAAGGGATCCCATCCATTATGTGGCTGGATGACAATGGAATTACCTATAAAGAAGAGACCATCATGGGGATGACCATGGAACGCACTACCCCTGAATTGGCTCTGTCCCGGATCGAATCAGCTGAAGTTGATCTGCTAAATGGCTTCGCAGTGGTCCCGACCCATCCAATCTATAGGCCAGGTCGTTTAAACGAGTTGATCCTTGAAATAGAAGGAATTCCAGTTGAGGTTTTGTCGGGACTGAATTCGGAGCGACAGAAACTAATAAATATAGATCCGGTCAAATTACGGTTAACGCCAACCAGCACGATGGTGGCCCCCAAAACTATCCAGAGCTATTTAAGGCCATCTGAAATGATCCAAAGTGAGCACGCCCAGATCAAGGAACAGGTCAGCAAGATCCTGAAACAGAAAAGCCCAACTCAAAATGTAGGTAAAGTTTTCACCAAATGGGTTTTTGAATATCTGGAGAAACGACCGGTGGCCAGTATTTCAGGTGCTGTTGATATTCTGAACACAGGAGTGGGTGACTGTACCGAACACACAACCCTGTACACAGCCCTAAGTCGAGCCGCCGGCATCCCGACAAAAGTGCATATCGGCCTGGTGTACGTGCAGGGTCGTTTCCTATTCCATGCCTGGCCTGTAATCGCCATTGACGGTGAGTGGGTGGATGTGGATCCCAGTTTAAATCAATATCCGGCAGATGTGACTCACATAGCTTTACTGGAAGGAGATTTCGAGAATCTGACAAATCTTATTCCACTCCTGGGGAATATTAAGATCAAGGTGCAGGAGCAAAGATACTAGTGTCACGTTAAGCATGATATAACGCAACCAAGCCCTGTCTACCGGAGGTAGATCACGGTCTTTTTCCCGCTCTATGCTTAAGGAGCTATTATATCAAGGCTAAAGCCTGTTCCAGATCAGCCTGAAGATCGACGAGATCCTCAGTCCCTACTGCAATACGCATCAAACCATCTGTAATACCAGCTTCAATACGCTCTGCTTCGGGTATATTGTGATGTGTCATGGAGGCTGGGTGTTGTATGAGTGATTCGTAGCCTCCCAGTGAAACTGCAAGTTGGGGGATTTTGACATTATTTAGAACGGTTTTTCCACTTTCAACACCACCCTTAACCCCAAAACTGATCATGGAGCCAAAGCCATTCATCTGTTGTTTGGCAAGATCATGTTGCGGATGAGACACTAATCCAGGGTAGCGTACCCAATCAATTTTTGGATGAGCTTCCAGATATTCTGCCAGTTTCTGAGCATTTTCTTCTCCCCGCTTAACCCGCAAGGATAAAGTGCGCATACCCCGCAGAACCAACCAGCTTTGGTGAGGATCCATCGTTCCACCTGTATTGTTGATTACAGCCTTCATTCGAGCGAACTCCTGCTCAGTTTTAGCAATGAGAACGCCACCAACAACATCAGTATGTCCATTGATATATTTGGTAATACTATGAAGAACCACATCAGCACCCAACGCCAGCGGGTTTTGTAAGATGGGACTCATAAAGGTGTTATCAACCACCAGGACAGCCCCATGTTCGTGGGCAATTTCAGCACAGGCTGCAATATCAGTTAGCTTGATGGTGGGGTTTGCAGGTGTTTCGATATAAAGCAACTTGGTGTTGGAGCGCATGGCTTTCCGGACCTCATCCAGGTTGGCGGTATCAACAAATGAATGCTCCACACCAAAGCGGCTAAACTCGTTTTCCATGACCATGCGGGAAGATCCATAAACAGCATCAGTTCCCACCATGTGGGCTCCAGCACTCATATATGTCATGTACACGGCACTTACTGCTGCCATACCAGATGCAGTTGCAATACCACCAAACCCATGCTCGAGTTCTGTCACGGCTTCTTCAAAAGTATTGATGGTAGGGTTTCCGATACGGGTATAGATGTAACCCTTTTCTTCACCACTGAAACAACGGGCACCGTGATCAGCATCGCGAAACTTGAAAGTGGAGGTCTGATAAATTGGTACCCCAACACTCCCATGAACAGAATCAGGATTTTTGCCTGCGTGGGTGACGCGTGTATTAATGCCCTTGCCTTTTAAATCTAAACTCATGATACATTCCCTCTATTTATTGTTAAAAGATCTGATAAAATTGAATAACCGGTTTCGATACTTCCGGCACCAGGGCCGGCAATGGTAACCTCGCCCAGAAGATCCGTAGAAAAGGTAATGGCGTTGGCTGTTCCCATAACCTGGGATAAAGGATCGCTAAAAGGCACTTTTTCCGGTTTTACTTCAGCGTGAACTGCATCACCGCTTACATTTATGGTGGCAATCAGTTTCCAGCGTTCATGCTGTTGTTTGGCGGCCTGGATGGCTTCAACTGTAATGGGTTCGATACCGCTGCGCTTGACATCCTTCAAGTGTAGTGGAAGACCCATGAGAATATTGGCCAGGATCGTCAGTTTAGCTTGAGCATCATGGCCTTCAATATCGGCTGCTTTATCTGCCTCCAGATAGCCCATGGTCTCAGCTACGTCAAGAGCCTGGGAGTAGGTGGCCTCAGCTTCCATTTCGCTGAGAATAAAATTAGTAGTTCCATTCAAAATACCCCGGATCTTATGAATGTGGTTTCCTACCAGCGATTTTTGAACCAAACTGAATACGGGTGTCCCGCTCAGAACAGTGGCTTCGTTCAGGAAGTGACAATTATTCTGGTTGGCCATGAGCTTTAATTCTGAATACGCCAGGGCTGCCGGCCCTTTATTCCCGGTAACGATATGCTTGCCTGTTTCAAAAGCAGCTTTACAGTGGCTTATAGCAGGTTCACCGGAATTCAGATCCGTCGTACTGAGTTCCACCACAACAGTAGCATTTGATTGTCTGATCATTGTTTCGGTATTCCAGTCCTGTAAGTGATCAGAAAAGGCTGATTTTGATAGAGCCAGTTCTAATAGGTCAGACAGGTTGAGACCCTGTGAATGGTACATGGTTCCCCGGGAGCGGGTAGTGACGGAAACGATCTTAAAATCAAAGTCATGTTGCTCCAGCAGCTCAGTCCGTTTTTTATGAAGAATATGGCATAATCCCTGGGCAACAGTTCCAAAGCCAACCAAGGCTATCCGGTGTTTAATCATTATCAGTAAATATCCCTAGCTGTTTTCCCTGGATGTGTAAACGGGCAATCGGGTTTCATGTTTCAGGGTTGAAAGTACAACCATGGTTTTTAAGTGTTGAACTTCTGGCAGGGCAGTGAGCTTATGCAGAACGAAGTTTTCGTAATCCGGGATATCCTGACTGGCAACTTTAAGTAAAAAATCAGCGCCACCGGTGATGTGATGACATTCCATTACTTCATCCAGCTTGGTAATAGCCGCCATAAAGCGCTCCACCCCTTCTCGACCATGTCGTTCGAGCGTTACCTCAACAAAAGTGAAACAGGTCAGACCGAGTTCGACTGGATCAACCAGAGCAACATAACTCTGTATGACACCATTGCGTTCCAGCTTTTTCACGCGTTCCAAAGTAGGCGGCGGCGACATTTTGATCTGTCTTGCTAGTTCAGCATTTGATATCCGGCCATTGTATTGCAGAATGGATAATATCTTTTCATCTGTTTTGTCAATGTTCATAGTTGCCTTAGTATCATTATGTATATTTAATTTATACAATGCAAATATAATGAAACAAGAGGTGTATCCAATTGAATTAGGGTGCTGCTGGCCAGTTTTAATACTGTGGCGGCAGTTAAACGTATGTGATTTGTATATATATACTTCGACTCCGCTCAGTAAGACGCGACCTCTCTCGTGTCCCTGAACGAAATCGAAGGGTCTGCACCCTACCGTTTTGTTGTTAAAAACGTACGTTTAACTGTCGCCGGTTTAACAATACCATTTTTAACCCAAATAGCGCATTGCGTGTCTTCGCGATGCACGGCGATCTCTCTTTTTAAGTCGACCATTATTTGAAGCACGAAATATCTTGCAGAGCAAGGACCCAAAGTAGTTCTCCCAATTATTTTCCAGATAGAATGGGTCTGTTGAAAAGCTTGGTCTTTATTATTAAGAAAAATCGACTAAATTGAGCTTTAATATTTTTATAGAAACAGAGGGAGAGACTTTAGTGAAACGTGCATATTTATCAAGATTGGTGCTGATTATAATTGTTAGTATTGCAGCGCTACCAGTTTGGGCCGGAGAAGAACCATTAAAGTCAATTGCAGTCCTGGAGTTTGAAGCCAAAGGTGTTTCCAAATTGGAAGCCTCAACGTTAACCGATCGGTTTCGTTCAGAACTGGTCCAAACCAAAGTTTTTCTGCAGATCGAACGCAATAAGATCGAACAGATATTCAAGGAACAAAAGCTGCAGATGTCGGGAACGGTCAGCGAAGATAAACTGGTGGAAATTGGCGAATTGCTGGGGGCTGAGTTATTGGTCATTGGTTCCATCGGTAAACTGGCATCCACCTATACCATAGACCTGAGGTTGGTTGAGGTAGAATCCGGTGAGATCATTGCCTCATACTTTAAGGATTATCGCGGTGAGGTTGATGGGTTATTGGGCTTGTTCAGGATTATTGCCGGTGAGATCGCCGGTAAGGAATTGTTAGCACCGGTTCCACCTCTAGCTGTCCTGACCCCGGTTATTTCAGAAGCGATGAACACCAGTATAATTACCAATATGATGGCAGCTCAAATTAAAGCCAGAGAAGATGCCGATGCTGATTTTTCAAAGTTTAACTGGGGTGTTGGCGGGACGGCTACAGGAACAGCTGGTGGGTTTTTGCTGGGGCCTATGGGGGGATTATTGGCAACTGGAGTGGTTGCTGGAGCAGGTTATATGAAAGAAGCAGCTCCTCCGCTGGATCGTATAAGTGCCTTGGGATCAACAGATTCTCAGTTGCAGCAGGTCTATATTCAAGCCTACAAAGAGCAGATGAAAAAAAAGCGAACGAAATGGGGAGCCGGTAGCAGTAGTCTTGGGTGTTGTATCGGTTCTGTTATTGCCGTTATGATCTTGACCAGCACGACTACCTATTAAGCAAAAAATCGATCTAATACAGATCTCCCCAATCAGGAGAAAAGCAGGATTTTTCAATTGAAAACAAAATTACTTTTTCTTTGCACAGGGAATTCGTGTCGCTCACAGATCGCCGAAGGATTATTGCGCCATTTGGCTGGTGATCAATTCGAGGTCTTTTCTGCCGGCGTGGAGCCTAGCCGGGTGCACCCCATGTCTATTCTGGTGATGCAGGAAGTAGGAATCGACATAAGCGATCAACACTCGGATGATGTATTGGATTATCTGAATGCCGGTATTGATATTGTCATTTCGGTTTGCGATCACGCCGCTCAGACCTGTCCGGCCTTTCCCGGGAGCGTAGAACGGATTCACTGGAGTGTGAAGGACCCCTATCACGGGTGGGATATGGATGAATCAAAGCTGCCGGACTATCGTCGAACTAGAGATGATTTAAAAGCCCGAATCCGGGATTTTCTTATCACTCAAGAACGCTGAGTCAGGCAGTAGCGCTACGACGCCTTTGAATGCACGATCGACTCCGCTCTATGAATTGAAACCACACCACCTTGATTTAAAGGCGAGTACCTCCCGTTAAGTTATGTCGAGTAATCAGTGAAATCTGTGGTTGCTTTTAAAGTAAATTAGAAGCCAACTCAGCCAGGGCAGATCGCTCTCCTTTTTCCAAATTCATGTGGGCGTAGAGTCGTTGACCTTTAAAACGATCGATCAAATAGGATAACCCATTGGATTGACTGTCCAGAAAGGGATGGTCGATCTGGAAAATATCTCCGGTAAAAACCACTTTAGTTCCCTCTCCAGCCCGAGTGATGATGGTCTTGATCTCATGAGGGGTCAAATTCTGGGCCTCATCCACAATAAAGAAGATTTTTTGGAGACTGCGACCACGGATATAGGTCAGGGGTGCGATGACGATCTTTTCCTCTTCTACCAGTTTGTTGATTTTTTCAAACTCTGAATTGTTATTGAGATACTGATTCTGGATCACTTTAAGATTGTCCCAGAGAGGCTGTAGATAGGGATCGATCTTGGATTTGATGTCTCCCGGCAGAAAACCAATATCTTTATTGCTAAGTGGAACAATCGGTCGGGCAATATAGATCTGGCGATAAGAACGTCTTTTTTCCATGGCGGCTGCCAGAGCCAGTAATGTTTTTCCCGTGCCGGCCTTCCCGGTAATTGAGACCAGTGGAATATCATCATTGGTCAAAATGTCCAAAGCAAAAAGCTGCTCTGCATTGCGAGGCAGGATTCCATGAGCCTCCCGTTTGTCCAGTCGCTGCAGCAGATCCTGGTTTGGGTTATAGACTCCCAGGGCAGATTTCTGATCATTTTTAAGAATATAATGATGCCAGGGTGCTGGAGTGTTCTCAATACCAATTTCGTTGAAAGGTATCTCAAAGGGGGCTTTATAGAGCCTGTCGATCAGTGAAGAATCTATATACTCAAGGGTTGATTTCCCTGTGTAAAGCTCATCAATTTTAGCCACTTTGTCCGTGAAATAATCCTGAGCCTCCAAGCCCACAGCCTTGGCCTTCATCCTCAGATTGACATCTTTGCTGACCAATACGACCCGCTGTTTTTCTTTTTTAGCCAATTCGTAAGCCGTATATATGATGCGGTGGTCGGTTATATCTTCAGAGAAAACCCCGGCGAGATCTTCGCTAACAGAGTTGATCTCTACTCGAAAAATGCCCCGCTTTTTACCAAGATTAACCCCTCCATCGAAAATTTTATCAGCAGCTAGTTGATCGATGGCTCTCACAAAAGCACGAGCATGGTAATTGAGAACATCATTACCCTTTTTAAAATGATCGAGTTCCTCCAGTACTGCCATGGGGAGAACGATATCATTATCTTCAAAATGAGAGAGACAGTCACTGTCATGAAGAATGACGTTGGTGTCCAATACAAGAGTCTTTTTCATAGATGCTCCTCCTTAGGATGATTGGCCTGAATTTAACAAATTTGTCTAATCAAGACACGGGTGATTTTTGCTGGCGGAGAGATTAGTTACTCTTTTAATGATGGACAAAAACAGGGATATATTGAACCATGTCAAGGACTTGATCCATGCCCAGGGTAAGCAAAACAGAAACCATCTTCGTTTGTGACCATCAGGAAGAAAATCGCTTCATTTTTTGATCTTAAGGTTATCTTAACCCTCTTGTTAGAATTGAGCGTTCTTGAATCTGGAGATAGTAATGAGCAACAAATCCTTCATAAATCGAGATGATGTCAAAAAACACTTGGCTAAAGTTGATCCCAATGTTTTGAGCTATATCGAGCAGTGTGAGATTCAGATCGACAAACTGACTGAAATCGGCTATCAGCTTTCATCAGAACGACACCTGCCAACCCTGCTTAATTCGATCATAGAAGAAGGAATGCGAATCACCAACGCTGATGGTGGAACTTTATATCTTACTACAGAAGATGATCGGCTGGCCTTTGAGATTATGAAAACCAAATCTTTGGGAACCGATATGGGTGGAATCAGCGATATTAAAATCCCTGATTTCATTTATCCGGTTAAGCTATATATGGAAAATGGTGAACCAAATCACCACATGATTTCCGCCCATGTTGGAGTAACTGGTGAAACTTTGAATATTCCGGATGCCTATGAAAATGAGGTTTTCGATTTTTCTGGCACCAAGGCTTTTGATTCAAAAAACAGCTATCGGTCAAAATCTTTCTTGTGTATAGCCATGACCAACCATGAAAATGACATCATTGGTGTTTTGCAGTTGATCAATGCTACCGATTCAAATTCCAAGGAGATCATCGCTTTCTCGGAGGATATGCAAAAACTAATCGAATCATTGGCCGGTCAGGCGGCGGTGGCCATCACCACGGTTCGTTTGATCGAGGGGCTGAAAAACCTGTTAGAATCATTCATCCAACTGATCGCTGATGCCATTGATGAAAAATCGCCCTACACAGGTGGTCACTGTTCCAGAGTACCGGCCCTGGCCATTATGCTGGCCGAAAAGGTCAACCAGGTCCAGAAGGGAATTTTTGCAGATGTAAATTTTTCTAAAGACGATATGGATGAATTAAGGATCGCTGCCTGGCTCCACGATGTGGGAAAAATCACGACTCCGGAGTACGTGGTGGACAAAGCCACAAAACTGGAAACCATCTATGATCGGATCCATGAACTGGATACCCGTTTTGAAGTTCTCAAGCGAGATGTTGAGATCGAATATCTCACTGCTCTGACCATCGGTACCGATAAACGAGCAGACCTAAAAGCGAAAAAAAGTGCCAGACTGGCTCAACTTGATGATGACCAGAAATTTCTGCGGATCTGCAATGCAGGCGGAGAATTCATGGCTGGTGACAAACAGGATCGAGTGAAGAGTATCGCCAAATACAGGATCGTTTTAAATGGTAAGGAACAAGATCTGCTAAGCGAAGAATGGGTCATGAATCTGAATATTTCCAAGGGAACCCTGAATGATGCTGAGCGAAACAAGATCAACGATCACATTGTCGTTACCATTGATATGCTTGAGAAACTACCTTTTCCAAAGCACCTGAAACGCGTACCTGAATTTGCTGGTGGTCACCACGAGACCATGATCGGAACCGGATATCCCAAGGGGTTGAATAAAGATCAGATGTCCATTCAAGCTCGTATAATGGGTATTGCCGATATCTTTGAGGCCTTGACGGCCAGCGACCGACCCTATAAAAAAGGGAAAACCCTGTCAGAAGCCATGCGGATCATGGGCTTTTTCAAGGCGGATCAACATATTGATGCAGACCTGTTCGATATTTTTCTTTCTGAGGGTGTTTTTCAAGAATATGCTGATGAATATTTGGATGCCAAATATATCGATGTGGTTGATGTTCAGAAGTACCTGGATATTCAACCAAAACCAGTGAAAGTATAGCCACTAATACACAAAGAGTTTACAGGCTAGTTTGTGTGTCTTCGTGTCTTAGTGGCTATAGAAAACAAGGGAGGGTAAAATGGAGCTAAAACCCAATAGCCGTTTGCTAATGCGGCGTGAGATCTACACTTTATTGACAATCACAATAGTGGTGATCCTGGGATCTTTGATTATTCAGGCACTGGTTGTAAATCTGGATAACGAAGTCACGAATGTAGAATTTGTCCAATATGTCTGGTCATGGGTGGCTGGCGGTCTCATAACATTATGGGTTTTTGCCCCATGGTTATTTTATCTCTGGATCATCAATTTAAAGTATTCTATTGAGGACGAACGCGTGGTCGTTCATAAGGGAATCATTACCAAGAAGAGTGTTAGTATTCCCTATTCTGCCATTACAGACTTTACGCTAAGTCGGTCACTTTATGAACGTTGGCTGGGGATCGGAACCCTCATGATCCAAACGGCTGGACAAAGTCCCCAGGGCGGAAGCCAGGAAGGCAAACTGGAGGGTTTAACCGAGTTTGATTCTCTGCACACAACCCTAAGAGCTAAAGTCAAGGCTTATCGGGGTTCTCAACAACCAGAAAAAATGCAAACTACTGACGTTCAGTCAGGCGATGTGGAAGTTTTACAATCAATTCTGGAAGAAGTTAAGCGGATCGGTCGTAAACTGGGTTAGCGTTCAGGGGGTCTTCTGGGGATAAGTGTTTTTGGTCACAGAGGTACACTGATTAAGCACAGATGGTTTTCAAGTAATGATAAATGATGTTCTAAGGGTGCGCTTTTTAGTCTATTACACTACGCTTTAATTTGGATCATTTGGAAAGCCCAATTCTTTTGGGGAATATCAGGACTACTCGTTTAATCGGATACCGCCGGGTTCAAGTTTGATCAGCCGTTTTTTGTAGAGGCCGCCGATGGAGCGTTTGAAGACCTTTTTACTAATACCAAATTCCCGATAGATCAGATCAGGGGGTGATTTGTCGGTCAAAGGCAAAAATCCAGCATGAGCTTTGAGAGTATCAATTATTTTTTGGCTGGATGCATCAACATGCAGTCGCTCTGGTTGCCCTGGTTTTTGCAGACTGATATCGATCTTACCATCAGGACGGACCTGTTTGATATAACCCTGTAGTCTTTGACCCTGTTCCAGAGGAGTAAAGACCTCATCCTTGAAAAGTAAACCCCAATATTCGTTTTCGATGATAGCTTTATAGCCCAGGTCAGTCAGACTAACGATAAATAGATCTACTTTATCGCCCGCTGTATAGTCTGGTGTTTCTTTGAGTAAGAATTTATCCAACTTGGTACTGGCTACTATACGCTGGCTGACGTTATCCAGGTAGGTATGTACGACATAGTGGCGATTTTTAAGCAGTTTGTGTTTTTGCTCCCGGAAAGGCACCAATAGATCTTTTGGCAAACCCCAGTCCATGAAAGCACCCATATCATTGTTGTCTACAACTTTTAAGAGAGCGAATTCATTCACCTGGGTTATTGGTTTCTGAGTGGAAGCGATGATCATATCAGCAGAGTCGAAATAAATAAAAACCTCGATCTGGTCATCGATTTTTGTTCCATCGGGAACTTGACGTTTGGGAAGCAGGATATCTCCCAACTCCTCACCATCCAGATATACTCCAAAATCAACTTCCCTTAATACATAGAGGGTGTTCATTTTTCCAATTTGTGACAT
>JAYEKW010000160.1:5978-10450 GCA_034716895.1 Candidatus Neomarinimicrobiota bacterium | reverse complement strand
ACTATTTTATTTAGCTTTTGGTCAATTGGTGTATTCCAGATCCGTAATTCCAAATTGACAATTCGCAATTGAAATAGGGCCCATAGCTCAATTGGTTAGAGCGCCGGACTCATAATCCGTCGGTTCGGGGTTCAAGTCCCTGTGGGCCCACATTCTTAAGGTCAGAAACGCTGGCCTTTTTTTTGTTGCCTCTATAAGTAATACTGAGGTCAGGTAGTTTTTGCTATCTCAACATATAATGGTATAAACCCGGAATAGTGTGAAAAACCCAAGATGTCTGTCCAGCATTTCACAAAACACTCATCATATTCTAATCAAATCATAAAGGTTCACTCACTCCAATTCAATCTTTTCCTAACATTGTATTGATATGATGCCCGCATCCATGAATCAAAAGAAAAGGACTAGAATGATTCCACTAATTTTATTTTTACTACTTGCCTTCCAGGCCTGTAGTCACCACCCTCAGTCAACAATTCCAATGGATACCACCATCCGAACTGGTAACGTTGTCTTTATTCATCCTGATGGCACAGGCGCTAACACCTGGAGCGCACTCCGGGCTCTAAAGGTGGGTCCAGACAGTATGCTGAACTGGGATTACCTTGATCACATGGGAGTTTATCGTGGACACCAGCTCGATATTCTCGGAACCAGTTCAAATGCTGGCGCTACTGCTCATGCCTTTGGCGTAAAAGCAGAACGCGATGATTACGGCATAGATCCGGATCGACCTTTCAACGCTCTTTCAGGTCAACCCATGAGTATTATGCTAGAAGCCAAAGCAGCCGGCATGTCAGTTGCAGTGATCAATAGTGGTCATCTAAACGAACCCGGTACAGGTGTTTTTCTCGCCAGTGCTAAATACCGAAAATTAAATGATGAAATTAGTGAAAAGATTATCCACTCTGGTGCTGACATCATCCTCGGGGGTGGTGAGAAGTTTTTACTGCCTGAAGGAATTCAGGGCGTTTTCGGTGAGGGATATCGGAAGGATGGTAAAAACCTGATCGAGGAGGCTAGGGCACTTGGCTATACCATTGTTTACACAAAAGAAGAGCTCCAGGCTTTGCCTCCTTCAGTGGGTAAAGCTTTAGGTGTATTTGCTCACACCCATACATTTAACGATCGCAGTGAAGAAGATCTAGCAAAAATGAATGCCCCACTGTACAAACCAGAAGCTCCCACTCTGGCCGAGATGACCTCAGAAGTTTTACGAATTTTGTCATCACGACCCACACCATTTTTTCTAGTGGTTGAAGAGGAGGGCACCGATAACTTTGGAAATAAATTAAACGCCACAGGCGTGTTTGAGGCCCTTAGTCGTTCTGATGATGCGATTGGAGTCGTGTTAAATCATATCGATTCTCACCCAAATACACTGCTAGTCACAGCAGCGGATAGTGATGCTGGTGGTATGCAATTAGTTTACTTAAAAGAAAAAGATTATGGTCAAGTTCTTGCGGCAAACACGGGGAGTGGTTCTGCCCAGGATGGGATAGGTGGTTCTGAATCATTACCCTTCACCGCAAAACCGGATCAGTTTGGTACAACATTCGAATTCAGCATCCAATGGGCGTCAAGTTCTGATGTCTATGGTGGTGTTATTGCCAAAGCGCATGGACTCAATGCTCATCTCCTGCCAAATAATGTGGATAATACTGATATTTACAGAATTATGTATGCTACTTTATTTGGAAGGTGGTTGGACTAGAGAGTTTCTTCTTCAGAGATATCCAAAACGATCTTGACAATTTCACCAGCGTAAACGTTTATATGTTTCATGATTTCTAACAACTCTGTTATGGATTTCGATGGTCTTCAGACTCCCCTCGCGAGCAAGGTGTAAGCGCTCCAAGTGAGCAACCCGGTATTCTTCTTCCAGGTTTACATACTTTTCCTGTTTACACACCACCTTCTATGCCTTTAGGAGGTCCAGCTCTGAGTCAAGTGCCAGAGCAGGAGGCTCAATAGCTGATTCATCCACATGCCAAGTAGCAATGGTATTAAATTGGCCTGAGATAGCCGTATGCATTAGGAGTCAGCATCTCGCCGCAGTGTAAGTTCTTTTGCCACGAAGACACAAAGCCCCCAAGAACCCCTAAGAAAATTTGTGAAACTTGGTGTCTTAGTGACTTTGTGGCATTTAAAATATACTTTCAGATAACATGGACCGGTTTAATAAGATCTTTTTCACCTGGAATATCCGGCGGAATAGTGTGAAAAACCCAAGATGTCTGTCCAGCATTTCACAAAACACTCATCATTTTCAAATCAAATCATAAAGGTTCACTCACTCCATTTCAATCTTTTCCTAACATTGTTTTGATATGATGCAGCATCCATGAAACAAAAGAAAAGGACATGGAATGGACCAAACAAAAAAAGAAAAAGTCAAATCGATCTGGTTGTCAGATATCCATTTGGGAACCAGCTTCAGCAAAGCTGATGAGCTGCTGGATTTTCTGAATCACTATAAAAGTGAACAGATCATTCTAGTAGGAGACATTATCGACATCTGGGGTATGCGATCTGCATGGAATTGGGAGCCTAGCCATTCTCTTCTAATACAAAAATTGATCAAACTGAGTCAGAAAGGGGTCCGGATAATTTATATCCCAGGGAATCATGATGAACTCTTTAGGGATTATGTGGATCTGAAGTTCGGTGATATTGAGATCAAGGATAAAATCGAATATCTCACTCAAGATGGAAAACGCCTACTCGTTACTCATGGGGATGCCTATGACATCTTCATGCAGGACTCTTATCGCTGGCTGGCGCATATTGGGGATCGCGCTTTCCATGTTATCCAGTTCATCAGTCGACATAATCAGCGTCTCCGCAATTTGATGGGCCGAGACTATTGGTCACTGGCCGGTTACATGAAGCAACGCACAAAGAGTATCTCGCGAATCATCAAACGTTTTGAACAGGCATTGATTGGTGCAGCCCGAGCAAATGGGTATGACGGAGTGATTTGTGGTCACATTCACAAGGCTGAAATCAAAACCATTGAGGGTCTGACCTATATGAATTGTGGGGATTGGGTAGATTCATGTACAGCTCTGATTGAAGATCTCTCTGGTGAATTTCACACGATCCACTGGCACATGGAACGACAGGGGAGCAGGATGAAAAAAACGAGAAAAATGAAAAAGAAAGGATTGGTGGAATCTACCCATGTTGATGACTGATAATTTAAACATTCTTTACGGCGTGCAAGCCACAGGGAATGGACATATCACCCGCTCAAGAGAAGTCGTATCCGCCCTAAAACAGAGGGGACACCGTGTAAATGTTATTGTATCCGGACGTCCTGGCGATCAGTTGTGGGGCATGGAATCGTTTATGCCCTTTACGCTAATGGAGGGATTGACATTCCACACTCGTGCTGGCAAAGTGCAAAAACTCAGCACAATTTTGAATGCAAAACCTTTTAAAATGTACCGGGACATCAATCATTTCAATGCCCGTGATATTGATGTGGTAATCAGTGATTTCGAGCCAATCACCTCACGCATCGCTCGCAAACATGGAATTCCTTCCATAGGGATCGGGCATCAATATGCTTTTAACTACGACGTTCCTATGACCAACTCAAATCCAGTAGCTCGAGCATTAATACAGAAATTTGCACCTGTCGATCTAAGTATTGGTTTGCACTGGCACCATTACAATGAACCTATCCTTCCCCCCATCATTCCGAGTGTCTGGGACTGGCAGAAAGCAAAAGATCGGTCCATCCTGATCTATCTACCCTTTGAAGACCACTCTCTGCTCATCGCCAAGTTGAAAAAGCTACCTGACCTGGATTTTATAGTTTATTCAAATCAGATGCCTCTTGGACCAGGACCCGAAGCAAACATAACGGTTAAGCCACTTTCACGAGAGACATTTCCCAGGGATCTGAAAACGGTTGAAGGGGTCATCTGTAATGCTGGATTCGAGCTCCCCAGTGAGACTATCTCTCTGGGAAAGAAGCTTCTTGTCAAGCCTCTTCAGGGACAACCCGAGCAGGAGAGTAATGCCTATGCCCTGCAGGAACTTAATTATGGGAGTACATGTAGCGAGGTGACCCCTGAGGTGATCATGAACTGGTACTCACGGGCAAAACAGAAGCAGGTGGTCTTTCCCAATATTGTGTCTGAGCTGGTAGATTGGTTAGAGGATGGTCAATGGGATCGCGCTTCACTGGGTTTACTATCAGAGCGACTATGGGCAGGGATTATTCCTGAAGAAGGCAAACGAAGTGTGTTTAGGAGTAAGCCAGGGGACATGAATCAGCATGAAAAGAATGTCCAGATGGGATTAACCTATTGATCCATGCAAGAAAAATTATCATAAATGGTCACTTTCCAGTCAAGCCCCTGTCGCAAGTCCTATAATAACAACAATGAGCCACGGACTCATGGGTCTTCGTCTTACAGACTATGCCCGCACACGTACGTCTTCATCTTACAGACTACGCC
>JAYEKW010000160.1:0-5878 GCA_034716895.1 Candidatus Neomarinimicrobiota bacterium | reverse complement strand
CCTCCTGCCAGGTCGTAGCTCATAGAGCTGGTGGGCAAGGAACACCGATCTGCGAAGTGGTTTATTTCTGAGTTCTTCAATCGCTAATCGATATTCGTTATTCAAAGAACTCAGCATCGCTAGCCTTTTTTATTGCCTCTATAAGTACAACCGAAGTCAGGTAGTTTACTCTGTATTAAAATATATTTGTTGGTAAATATTTACTGCTGTATTGAACTGGTAGATTGCAATTTTAATACATCAAGTTAATTTACATGTAAGGAATGTGAGGTTTTTATGACAGCCCAAGCACAACAAATATTGAACGATGCAGTCCATCTTTCCCCGATGGAACGAGCAGAACTTGTAGAAAAGATACTTGCCAGCTTTAATTTTTCAAATCGTAATGATATCGATGCATCCTGGGCAATTGAAGTAGAGAATCGAATAGATGCCTATGATCAGGGAAAAATTAAGCTCAGAACTGCGGATGAAGTTTTCGACAAGATTAATAAATAATTGATATGAAAGTTGGTTTTCTTGATCCTGCTGAGCAGGAACTTACTGAGGCTATAGATTATTACAATACTCAAAGTGATGGTCTCGGGTATCTGCTTGCAGCTGAAGTACAGAAGAGTATCAGCCGGATAATCCATTATCCAGAAGCATGGACATTACTTTCAAAACGTACTCGTCGATGCCTGGTTAATAGGTTCCCATATGCAGTTATTTATCAGCAACAAAACGAACTAATCATTATAATAGCCATCCAGAATCTCCACCAACATCCAGATTCCTGGGATTCACGTGTGGAGAAATAGGCCAGTATGTTTGGCGACATATTTTAGCAACCAGAGCTGAGTATTTATACTTTATAACTTTAAGTGGGATCCAGGATGACACGGTCAGATGTGATCAACATATTATCAGATTTCAAGGAATCATCTGCTGAAAAATATGGTATCATATTGCTTGGTGTTTTTGGTTCGGTTGCTAGAGATCAAATGAATGATCAAAGTGATGTCGATATTGTGTTACAAACTCGGACTCCTGACCCCTACTTGATCGTACACATCAAAAAGGATCTTGAAAAGCGATTGATACATCAGGTTGATATTGTGCGATTGCGTGATAGCATGAATCCAAGCCTAAAGCAAAGAATTGAGCAAGACGCTATTTATGTATGATAAAACCCTCGTTCAAGACATTCTGAATCAAATTCTAAGTGCAACTCGAACGGTTCAAGATCGTTTTGAGCCAATCAAATCTATCGACGATTTCACCAATACTCCTGCTGGCATGGAAAAATTAGATGCAATATGTATGTTAGTAATTGCTGTTGGAGAAAGCTTGAAAAACCTCGACAAGATTACAGAAAAAACCATTCTTGTCAAATATTCTAGAATCGATTGGAAGGGAGCTATGGGGATGCGAGATATTATTACTCATCACTACTTCGATATCGATGCTGAACAGATATTTTGGGTTTGTGAGCACCAAATGAAACCCCTCGCTGAGACAATCGAACAAATACTGCAAGAGATGGGCTAGATAACGAATCTGATCTCCTGTATCTAGTTCCAGCAACCGAATCTACTAAAGTTGTGACCAATTATCAGCATAGTCACTTTCCAGTCACATCCGCCGTTGCTCGTAGATCCCACAGTATGCGAGGTTCGGGGTTCAAGCTTGTCCCGTTGAAGCTCGAAGAACGTAAACGGATCCCTGTCTGCCAGGTCGTAGCTCATAGAGTTGGTGGGCAAGGAACACCGATCTGAGAAGTAGTTTACTTCTGAGTTCTGCAATCGTTAATCGATATTCTGCATTCAAGGAGGTCAGCATCGCTAGCCTTTTTTATTGCCCCTAGTAAGAACAACTGAAGTCAGATAGTTTTGCTAACAGGATGTATCTTTAATGAACGACATTAAAAAGACCCCGATAACTACACTCATGATAAGCGCGGGTAAACTCACAGTTGACGACAATTATTGTTTCCGTATCCTACGATAATTTATATTGATTAAGTGCCTATATAACTTAAGATATAGCGTTATCATAGTACGGTAAATACGGAAATAGCAATGAATACAACCCAACAGATTAAACAGATCCTGGATAAGTTCCGCGACAATGATATTCCTTTTATTACGGTAAACAATAGTGAGTGGTACACGCTATTCCGTGATGAAATCAGGAATTCCATAGCAATTGAGGGGATATTTGCAAATCGCACTGAGTTGTTGTCAGTATTAAATCGAAGTAATCGTACTCAGAATCAGAAAAGTGCGGCAATCTTAGGATACTTTGAAGCTGCAAGCTCACTCTATGAGTACGCAGAGAACCAATACGAGTTAAACGAATTCGATGTACGACTTGCAGATTTAAAACAAATACATACAATACTGATGCGATATGAAAGTCAATTTGGAACATTTACAGGCAAACTGGGTGGCTTTCGCGAAGAAGATGTAGCCGTTACTCAATCAACATTCACCCCCTTGAGTTATCATTATCTACCTCAGATACTGCCAATATTTATCAAATGGCACCATGCGCATTTAGTTAACCCGAAATTTGATGATCTAACTTTTTTTGCAGCCAGTCATGTTCTTTTTGAAACCATCCACCCCTTCAGAGATGGAAATGGTCGGGTTGGCAGAATTCTACTTTCATATCTACTCATTGGGAGCGGGTTAATTAATCTGTCAATCAAAGGAACCCAGAAAAGTGATCGAGATAAATATTATCATGCTCTGGAAATTGGTGATAATGAGATAGAAAAAATGCTCCGTAAGATTGAGCAAGGTGAAAAGCCTACTGTTTCTAGAATTAATAAAGCAATTGATAAGAGCGATTTATCAGAATTAAAAACCATGATTCATTATCGCCTAAACCACTCTCTGGATCTGATTGAAAAAGATATCAACACAACAGATGATGAAGCATTAATACCACTTAGAGATGCTGCTAAATTTTACAGCTATTCACAAGATTATCTACGGCAACTTATTCATCAGGGAAGACTGCCTGCCCAAAAAAGAGGAAAGCTTTGGGTAGTAAAAATCAAAGATATGGTAGCATATAATAAATCCATGAATAAAAAGTAGCTATACAGTAATTTCACAACACCCTACCCCATTTTCAAACATTATACCAATTTAGTAACTCATTGATATATGGCGCGCTGTTAGGAAAAAGGTACTGAAAAGTCTCGCGTGTTCAGTCCGAAACGTCCGGAATAACCAGTTGATATTGTGCGATTGCGTGATAGTATGAACCCAAGCCTAAAACAAAGAATTGAACAAGACGCTATTTATGTATGATAAATCTCGTTCAGGATATTCCAATTCCGTCTTCTTTCATTAGGGGCTACGCCTGACAAGCAAGAAACACTGAAATCCTGGTGATTCCACTCAATTTTAGACCTACTTCCTAGAAACAAAAAGTCCCTTGTTCTGTTGAATAAGGGACTCCTCGCTGTCATTTTTCCGATCATATTTTAGACTTAAATCGAAAGCGTGTCAAGTCTCCCGGAGACTTTTCTCAACTTTTTTCTGGATAGCTATCTTTATGATTCTGTTTCCTTTAACCCCACTTGACTCTCAGAGCGAACTGGATAGAGAGCCTGAGAAATTCCAAATCTTGTTTTTATTCAGACCAGGCGTGGGGAAAAGGTAACATTACCTGATCAAAAACATCCCGACCATTGTGAGAGGAACAATTCGCCTGCACATTTCATGGAGGATGACCGATACGCGCCCTCTGAAGTCTAGATACCGGCTTTTTGAGTCTGCAGTTCGACTTTCTTTTTCAACAGGTCAATTGAATCAACGCCGCTGGCATCGGCTTCCCGGATCTGTGTCTTTAAAATATCTATCTTGGCCTGGATGCGTGCTTTTCTGATCGTTCTTAAGTTGGCTACTGCATCATCAAGCGTATCTGGTTCCGACTCGGCTCGAACAATCAGTTTAGCAATGAACCGTCGCATATCCGGCTCAATTATTTCATCCATGATTGAAGCCTGATTGATGGGGAACTCCTTGTGAATTCTATCACGAAGCAGAAAGAAGATCGTTTTGTAACGCATCATTTCGATCTCTTCAGCTGCGATACTGCTGAGCAACCAATCCAAAATATCCTTGTTTGAACTCAAATGCAGTCGGAGCAGGGCAAACTCAGCCATTTCTGAAGCAGTTCCGGGACGTTGCAAGCTGTTTGTTCGGCTGACTGTCTGTTGTGGTTCTGGTAAATAGGCCGGTCTGCTGGTGCGTCTGGTTAGCTTTTTCAATAGACCCATAACAGCATCTTCCGGCACATGCATTTCATCAGCTAATTGACCTGCCAGCATTCCCCGGAGAATTTCATTCTGCATTAAAGCCAATTCAGAGACAACACTCTCCAGGAAGGCCGTCCGCGTCACAGGAGATCCCATCCTATCCTGATTGACCTGCAAGATGAATGTCATGAGATCAGCAGCATTGTCCAGCATCCCCACAAAAGCTTTGTGGTCATGTTCATCAAAAAAACTGTCCGGGTCTTCTCCGGTGGGCAGTTGGACGACACTTACATCCAGACCTTTATCCAGCAGAGTGAATCCAGCCTTCTGAGCTGCTTTTTGTCCGGCATTGTCCCCATCATAACACACGTAGACCTTATCAGAAAAACGCTTGATCAAACCGGCTTGTTCCGGTGTAAACGCGGTGCCGGTTCCTGCCACAACATTCTTAAAATCTTCCTGGTAAAGCCGGATAAGATCCATATAGCCTTCCACCAGAATAGCTGTTCGGGAATTCCTGATCTCCTCGCGACTCTGGTCTAAACCGAACAGTGTGCGACCTTTATGATAGATCGGGGTCTCCGGACTATTCATATATTTAGCACCCTCAGCATCCCCAAAGATCCGCCCACCAAAGGCCTGAACCTTACCATTGATGTCCACGATAGGAAACATGATCCGATTCCTGAAGCGATCATAATAACCACCACTATCTTTGCTCATCAGCAAGCCGCTTCGAGTCAGAATATCCTGCGAGAGTCCCATCTTCATGACTTCCAGGGTCACTGTATCCCAGCGATCCGGGGCAAAGCCAACTCTAAATGTCTTGAGTACGTCCTCTGACATTCCCCGTTTGAGCAAATACTCCATAGCCATTGCGCCGGCAGAGTCAGCCAACTGACGCTCAAATGCTCTGCAAGCGATCTCATGCATATTGTAGATGGAAGCTCGATCATCTTTGCGCTGGGGTTCTCGATCATCGGTCACGATCGTGATGTTGGCTCTGTCCGCTAACAGCTTTACTGCGGAAATAAAATCGAGTCGCTCATGTTCCATTATGAAATTGATCACATTCCCACCGGCACCACAGCCAAAACAATGATAGATCTGTTTATCAGAACTGACGCTGAAAGAGGGGGTCTTCTCATCATGAAAGGGACAGCGACCAAACCAATTACGCCCGGACCGTTTTAGCTGAACATAGTCTGAAATAACCTCAACCACATCATTGGCTTCGCGGACTTGTTCGATGATATGTTCTGGTATTAAAGCCATTTTAGTTACTCAATTTCGACTGCCAAGATAACAAAATTGCAGGAACATAGAACGTTGAACTAATTGTAATGTGAACTTGAAAATTGAAGCTCCTCGACAGTGTCATTTTCTATTTTCTGTTTTCTATTTTCTATTTTGACGCCTTCGCAAAAAGTCCCTCTCGCCCGCCTGCGTATAACTTCGTGCGGGCAGGCAGAGCGCGCAGAGCGTTGTATTGAGTTCATCGAAATGACGCAAAGTGTTGATATATATGGATTTAGGAGTATTCACTATATGTGGTTGTATTTAATGGTTTTAGGGCACATTTCATGAATTCTCAGATACTTCTAGCGGTTTCGTCTATTTTCT
>JAYEKW010000159.1:5561-32247 GCA_034716895.1 Candidatus Neomarinimicrobiota bacterium | reverse complement strand
TGGAAATGCATAAAGACCAGTATGTCTTCAAGAATGATGGAGACAATTGCATCTTTTATGGTGAAAAGGGCTGTACCATCTATGACGCCAGACCCAGTCAATGCCGCACGTACCCTTTCTGGAAAGTCAACTTAAAATCCTCCTATCGTTGGAAGATCACCTGTGAGGAATGTGAGGGAATCGGTAAAGGAAAGCTGTATCGTTTTGATGAGATCGAGGCAATCAAGAATCAAACGAGCCAAACACCAGCAGGACCAGATCCCAGCAATCTCAGCAGACCTGTTTTAAGCGAATAAAGTGAGTCAAACCGGTTTCAGGAACGGAGACAACCTGAGATCAATTTAGCCGCCACTCTCCTCCGGAAACTGGTTGAACAATTGGGCATAGCGCCGGACTGGTGCTTCCAGCTCGTGCATCCCAAAGTGACGACTAAGGCGAGTAATCTCACGACCCTCAGCCATAAGTAACAAGGTGGGAACTGTAAATATTAGGTTCTGTCCAGCAATTTCCATGGATTCTTCAGTATTTATGTACTGAAAATGCCAGGGGGGTTCTTCAGACAGGAGGGTTTCCACTTTCGGTCTCAACACTTTGCAGACATTGCAGGCAGGAGTTGAAAAATAGAGCAGCGTCAAGAGATGGTCAGACAGGATATCTTTTAGATCTTCAGAAGTCATTTGGAATCCTCACCCCTGTACTCTGGGTCACATGGGTATATTGGTGGCTGATTATCGAATTTCCAGAAGCTCAACGTCAAAGATCAAGGTCGCATCTGGAGGAATAACCCCACCTGCTCCCCGTGATCCGTACCCCAGCTCGGAGGGAATAATGAGTCGGCGTTTACCACCAACTTTCATGGACATAACCCCTTCATCCCAACCCTGAATCACCCGGCCAATACCGATGGTAAAATGAAACGGTTTGTCCCGATCAACCGAGCTGTCAAACTTGGTACCATCTTCCAGAGTGCCTGTATAATGAACGACCACACCCTGCCCGCTGAGAGGTGATTTTCCGGTCCCAACTTCCAGATCAATAATTTTTAGGCCACTATCCGTAGTGACTTCTTGAGTCATCATATTTTTCCTTTTCTGGTTAATACAGGGGTTTAGAACGTGAAATATTTAAATGGTTACAACTTCTTTGTATAGCTTAAGATCGAACGAAAAAGTACTGCCGACATCAGGGCGACTCTTTACTTTGAGACCGGTGTCATGCAGCTTCAGGATATGCTGACAAATATGTAAGCCCAGACCAGTTCCCTTTATCTGTCGGTTCAAATGCTGTTTGGAACGGTAAAAGCTATCAAAGATTTTTCCCATATCCTCTTCAGCAATTCCGATACCGGCATCCTCGATGCGAAAGGTCAGCATTTCATTTTGTTTGACCACAGTGGAGATCTTGATCTTACCACCCGGTTGTGAAAATTTAATAGCATTGCTTAACAGGTTTCGGATGACCTGACGAATCCGCAGCGGATCGGCGTTGACAGTTTGGATACTGTCGGCAAAGTCTCGTTCAATGGTGAGTTGAGCCTGATCTATGAGTAAAGCATAACTCTGCAGGACATCCTCCACCAATTCCACCATAGGAAAAGGCTCAGGGTTGATCTTCATCTGCCCGGTTTCAAGGATGGCCACGTCAAACATGTCATCAATGAGCGCACTCATGTGACGAACCTGGGTGTAGACTGCACCTAGTTTTTGACTGAGATCAGCTTCGGTCATCTTGGCTCTGTGTTCCACCAGGGTTTCGATATTGCCCTGCATGACCGTGAGGGGTGTTTGCAATTCATGACTGACTGAAGCCAACAATTCTGTGCGCATCTGCTCCTTGCGACCCAATTCTTCAAACATGGCATCAATACGTTCCATCATATCACCGACATGCATGGCCACATGACCAATTTCATCGCTGGACTGGTCATCCAGAACAAAACCATTGTCTCCAGCACGATAGCTTTGGACAGCGTGAGCAACCCGATCGATCCGTCTGGTCAGGAAATACCAGAACAAAACTCCGGCAAAACCGGCTATTATCAAACTAAATAAAATGGCACGTGTGAGCAGGACTCCATATTCCTCCCACCAACTTATCTGTACATCCTCCCCACCTTCCAACATGGTGACCAACACGTAAGCTTCTGGATTCGTGGCAGAGCCAACTGCTGCTGCTGAAAACACGAAATCCAGGTCACTAGATGTGGGAATTGGAATCTCAATCGGATAGTCGCTGGTATCAGCTTTAATAAATGAGTCAAGTATATCAGTGGAAACTGTATGTTGTATCAGTGTTGAGGGGACATAGCTGCCGTGCTCCTGGATCTCGCCATCAGGTGAAACCAGAAAAAGCTCCATGCCGGGATAGTTAAACGCGATGGAATCAAAAAAAACCGACAGGTCTTCAGTGTCGGTTTTAATATTATTCAGCTCGTTTGAGATCTCCATTGCTGTGTGGCGATAGGTTGTCTGAATTTCAATTTCCATCTCATTTAGCAGATCAGCCTGATTCCATAGTACCAGCAGAACACCATTGATCACAAAAAACAGGATCAGTGCCAGTGAGACCTTAAAGGTCAATGTGCGGTGCAGGGGTATGCGGCGGATCTCGACCATCTGAAGTGCTTAGTTGCCTATCTCGTCTGAAAATTTATAACCAACGCCCCATACCGTTAGGACGTACTCTGGTTTGTTGGGGTTCTTTTCGATCTTGGAACGCAGACGATTTACATGGGTATTCACAGTGTTCTCATAACCCTCAAAGGAATAGTCCCACACAATGTCCAGAAGCTGTTTACGGCTGTAAACCCTACCCGGTTGACGGATCAAAAGGGTCAGTAAGTTGAATTCTGTGGCAGTGAGCTGAATTTCAGAACCTCTGATCCTGACCAACCGTTTTTCCAGATCGATCTCCAGGTCACCCTTACTGATATTGCGAGCTGCTCCTTCATCATCCTGGATATGTGAGGCTGCGCGACGCATCACGGCGTTGATCCGAGCCACCAATTCCTTAATGCTGAATGGTTTGGTGATATAGTCATCACAGCCGGCTTCCAGTGCTTCGACCTTATCCAATTCATCGTGTCTGGCTGTCAGCATGATCACTGGAGTATGAATATTATCTGTATGAAGCGCACGAACCACATCAATGCCAGCTATCTCCGGTAGCATCCAATCCATGAGGATGAGACCATAGTCTCCCTGGCGTGCTTTTTCCAAACCACTATCACCATCACGAGATATGGTTAGTTCAAACCCTTCATATCTGAGACCTTCTTTAAGCAGGCTGATGATCTCAGCATCATCTTCAACAAGTAAAAGGTTTTTATTCATACGGCGATCCCCTGTTCTAAATGGCCCCTACGTCTAACGCAGAAGGGTTAGTTTCACCATTTGTTGTGAATCTGCTGTGGCAATTCTGGCAAAATATATCCCCGAACTTACCAGACGGTCTGATGCATCTACACCCTGCCAGCTATAGACATGCTCACCGGCTGGCATTTGTGAACTGGAAAAACTTACGGTTTGTCCCAGAGCATTGAAAATACGAATGGATACTTCATTGGCTTCCGGCAGGTTATAGGAAATATTCACAGTGGGGTTGAAAGGATTCGGGTAAACTGCAGTCACTGCAAAGGTTTCTGGAATCCTGACCACAGCTGTTTTCATAAGCGCACCTGAGGCATCTGCAGCTTCCGGATATGTGATCTCAAGACCGTTGCCCTCAAATGTGAGTAGTTCAATTTCAGTTGGTGCTGCTTCCATCCAGTAGCCGAGAACCCTCAACTCATCACCGTCAATTCTGCTTACCATCGTGAGCCCAGCATGGTTCAAAAGAGTGGGTAGGACATCAGCACGTACTGTAAACGCAAATGCCTCAGCCGGTTTGGATCCGCGTAACACAAGACTGCCGGACTCCAGGATAAAGTCAGCTTGACCTGTAGTATTTGAAGTGGGACGAGTCAGCTCACTACCCAGGATATTATCAACCAGCAACACCACATCCCCTACTGAAATGGTGGAGTCCAGGGACATATCTGCAGCCCAGAATTCACATTCTCCGATAGTGGTCTGACCTAAAATGGTATTGACCAAGATGATCAGATCCTGGACATTGCGATAGCCATCATGGTTGATGTCACCGCGAGCCCAACCAGGACAAGGCAAAACAGCATCGGTGCGGGTAGTGAATAACAGAGCAGATCCATCGCCCAATACATGGGCAGTTTCAGCCCAACTGTTATTATAGGTATACTGCAGACCAACTAAACCAGTATGATCTTTTAGACCTGTGGTAGAGTATTGGCCGTGAGCGGAACTTCCCCAGCCAACACCAACATCATTATTATTATTATAGGTATGGTATTGGATCTTGATATCTCCATTACCGTCAGTACTACCATAATAGTCCGGATCATATAAAATGACCTCAAATTTCTCAGTCGAATTACTATAGTCGTTCTGCATATTATGGTATTCAATAACGAAATAATGTTCAGATGCATTGAAGTAAGTGTAAACATCTCCACCACCCATAACCAGGTTATCCCAGAAAGCGGCAATCATGGGATTCGGTCCCAGGGGACTGGGCATGGGGTAGTTGCGAAAAAGAGCGATTTCACTCTCTCCCAACGCTATATAGCCATTGGAGCAAATGGAGATCTGGTTGTAATCGATGCCATAAAAACCAAAATCAAACGGCAGGTTCACAAGATCGATATCCTCTTGATTTTCATTATTATCTGTCAGAGGAACCAATGTACCAACGTAGGCACTCATGCCGGGAACGATCTCGATCCAATCATACACCGGAGCCAAAGCATAGGCCAGATCCTCATCACTATAACAAAAATAGCCGCCAGCATCAGGTCCAGTTGGATCACCGGCACCTGGTGTGCCAATGGGTAATAGAAAGGCTTTACTGACAAAGCTAAAGTCGCTCAGATCATCAAAAAACTCCACTTGAAACGGGATCTGCACTCCTACAGTCACCTGAGTGTTAATATTCACTTGAAAGCTGGAGGCCGAGTTGTTACTTAACGCTCCCGGTTCAGCATCGGTGAAAACAGCAGTTGAATCGAGGATTTCCACATTGGGATCATTACAATGCAGTACAGCATGCAGGTTGCTGCTGCCAAGCGTGCCCACATTTTCACAGAACAAAACCAGATCCGAAATCTCACCTGGATCAAATGAATAGGGTGGAGCGCCGGTCTCACCGACTTCATTGATCTGCATAAATGGAGCATAAACCTCAAAGCGTCTGTGGTCAGTATAGCCTGATCCATCTGCTTCAACATAGAACTTGATATCATAGCGACCGATGGAAGGATATCCACTCCAGACCTCGAAATGGTAGTCATCGGTATTAATCGAGACAGATTCACCGGCCACCAGACTATCAATATCCAGCGGGATGGCCATGCCATCTTCAGCCTGTACATCAATTAAAATATCATAGACAGTGGCAGCAGAGTGATTGGAGAAGCTCCATTCGAGCAGACCCATTTCACCCGGATTAAGCACGCCATCACCATTTCCGGTAAATTCATTAAATGCAGATGTATCGATCAACACAGCAAAATTATCATTACCCACAGTGACGGTTGATTGGAGGGGGATATGATTATGCTTGGTCACGGTAAGGGTTAACTCCGCAGGTAGTTCCGCCGGCAATTCCAAAGCGACTACGCCATCTTCATCAGAATAGCCTGACACCAGAACATCAAGTCCGGTCAAGGTGACCCAGGCACCTTCAACTCCTAGATCAAATGCATTTGTCACGGTGACATCAAAGTATTGCACATCTACTGGAATATCAGTTGGGGCATCTACCGTAAGCTCCTGAGGTACACCGGTCCACAACTCTAACGAGGGATCCCCCATGAGGTTATTCCAGTGGCTGAAGATCTGGACATAATTTCCGGAAGTGCTGGGGTAGGTTGAATTCAAGCTAAGTCGCCCACGTTCTAGAACTACTCCTGCATAGAACAGATCCTCAGCAAAAAGGCTGTGGTACATCCCCATTGAAACGCAGTTGTTATAGAGTGTGTGCGTACCTGAGGTGGCCGTTCCAACAGCTGCAATAGCCCCTTTGGGATTGGCACTTGAGCCAACCTTCAGAAATTTTTCAGAACGTGCATCTCCGGTGAAGCCACCAGTACCACAGGTCAAAATAGTTACAAAGGGCAGACGGGGACCGTTCATCAGGTTGGAGGTGTTACTATTTCCCCAGCCACTCATACCGAGGTAGCCACGATAATTGAAATAGGAAACACCTGCATTGATCCCATTCTGGATACCACTCACAAAGGATCCATTGTAGACCTCAATGTTGTCATGATATCCTCGATACTCCATCAACTCGTTAATGTTATGATTGATCATAATGGTTGAAAGACCGGATGAAGATTGATCACCCACCAGCAGGGACCGGGTAAACCAGGTTGGGTCTGTCATGGCTGGAAATTTTTCGTAATTCATGATCTTGGAAATGATATTGGCAAATTCCGTTGTTGTATTAAAAGGAAGCCGTCCGATGAAAGCATCAGAAACATAGTCAGAACCGGCTAAATGGACATAGGGATGATCTCCTTCACCATTGTAGCCCGACCAGCTTTCAGTCCAGGTTGGGATATTGTATGACCCACCAGCATCACCCACCAACACAACAAATTCAGGAGGATTGTCCCAGGTATCGTAGGCGGTCTGGATATAGCTTTTGATGTTGGAATTTGAGGTGCCAATGTCTGAGGTGTTAGCCAGATGAACTTCAAAACCTTTTTCGTGGCGCCAGTTGGCCAGATTCTGTAGCAAAGCGATTACAGCGGCGTTATTAGGGTGGATAAAAAGGACTGAAGGGGTTTGGTAATTCGGCTCAAGAACCAGGGTTGAATTGGGAACCAGATTTTGATAGATCGGTTCAAAATATCTTGAAATGGGTTGATCCGGGGCGATGAGGGGTTCAGTATGATTTACGGTTACTTCAAGACCCTCATAAACACGTAATTCTTTACGAACCGGGTTGTATTGAAAGGGGGTTACTTCGATGGTGACCAGATTCAGGTCACGCATGGTGATTCGATCATGCACAATGACCGGAATTTCCGGAAACCAGGCATCGCGCTCATAGATCTCACGATCCAATTGAAAGCTGGAACCGGTGCGGTCTGTTTCCAGTTGAACCGGCTGAAAAGGAGCCAGGGTTACGTTGGTTTCAACATGTATGCTATTATAGGAATAATCAGTTTGCAGTTCGCCGGTTGCGGGGACTGCCAAAAGGGTTGTAGTTGAGGGTAGATCAGGAGCGCCAACCAAACGGATCTGACCGTCCATCTCAGTTACCAGATGATCATAACTACCACTGGCGTAGGTGACTTTACCCATTGAATATTCTGGAGTTACAGTTGCTAATACTGAATGGTTCTCATCAAAGGATCTAAGCATGAGGTGAGTCTGATCAGTGCCAGGATTGTCGGCCGCAAAAAGGCTACCTGCCAAAGTGAATGAGATGATGATGGTCCGAATATTTTTATACATGATCTACCTTTCAATAATTCCCCTAATTCGAAGAATATAGCCTGAGGGCTTAGGTCGTGGAACGCAAGCAATCTAACAATTTGATAAAAGGCAGGCGTGAACTCGGGGATTGCCACACCCCTACGGGGTCGCAAAGACGCAAAACATGTATATCGACATAATACCCATTGAATTTCAAAACACACACTTTTGTCTTCGTGAAACGGCAGACTTAGAAAGACTCTGCGTCATTTCGATGAACTCAATACAACGCTCTGCGCCTTTGCCTGCCCGCACAAAGTTATACCATTTATACGCAGGCGGGCGAGAGGAAATTCGCTATTTCAGCAGGGTGATCTTCTGGATGTGATATTCACCACCCACAGCAATTCTCACCAGATACACAGCCGATGATAATCCTTCAGTATTAAGGGTGAAGTGATAGGTTCCACTATTGAGCTGTGCAATATTCCGACTTAATAGTTTTCGGCCGCGCAAATCATAGACTTCCAGGGTCACCTGACCTTGTTCCAGAAGCGTATATGGAATTGTGGTTACTCCATTGAAGGGATTGGGATAAGCTGCACCCACGGTAAACGAAAGGGGACGTTCAGCATCTACGGCTATGGGCTGAACATAGAATTCAGGCGGATTGGTTGTAAACCGAATGATCCGACCCGCCACCAGATCGGCAGCGCCAGGGGCGTAGTTTCTGGCATAAACGTACATGACTCCGTCGTTCTGATCAGGTGATTCGATACCCACCGTACTATAGTTGTTGATCTGATCTACATCGTTCACTTCAAAATACTGAAATTCAATAACACCATTACCATCAGCAGCAACAAAAGCGGCTGGATCATGGAGAATGATCTGAAATGTTTCCAGAAAACTACGATCTCCAAAGCCATTCCAAACCTCATGCCACTCTATTATAAATTGCTGATTAACCTGATCATGAAAGGTGTACATGTCAATTGGACGACCGACTTCCTGGCCATTGACCAGCGTATCATTGTCAAGATCATCCCAGAAAGGAGCCAGCATGGCATCCGGTCCCAGGGGCATGGGGATGGACCAATTTCGGAAATAATTGATATAATCTGATCCAAAAGCAGCCCAGCCATTAGAGTTAATGGTCATTAGATCATAATCGATATCATAATAAGTGAAGTTGAAGGGTAACGCTATGACCTCATGATCATCATCGCTCAAACTGTAGTGTTGGGCGCCAGCTTCAACAGAGAGATCCTGCCAGGCATAGGTGGGCAGTTCAGGATATTCTGTATCAGTATTATCATAAGCCCAGTATCCCTCATTTAAGGTGGGTGGCGTGGGATCTGTGCTGCTGATAGCACCCACAATAACCGTAATCCGTTTCTCATAAAAGGGTTCGACCTGATCGCCCAGGGTAAAACTAAAATACAGGGGCAGGCGACTTCCATGGGCTACTTGAGCAAGCGATCCACTGAAGCTGTCATCTGAAAACATCAGATTGCCTTCAGCGGTTAACACGGCAGTCCCTGACACATCCTCCAGAGTTACAAAATCAGCAGGACTGCTAAGATCGATATGGATCGTTGTTCCAGTAGCGCCCATCCCCAGAAAACTGCCATTCAGCTCAAGACTGAAATCCGCATCAGGCAGAGGTCTGGGTGTGTTGATAAAATTGACTCCCACAGCAGGAGCAACTGTCTGGATCGGGATAGCCACTGATGAACCATTGCCATCAATTTCCAGATCAATGAGGATCTCACGATCTATCAATTGAATCACTGGTGCTGACAGACTATTCATACTCAGGGTGGCTCCGGCAGGTAGGGTAATACTCCCGGCAGAAGCTGTATAGGACCCATCCGGTGTACTCAGATTCAGCGTTACCGTCTGGGTCGAGTTGCCATAATTGTGTAGTTGAGGGGTCCAGGTACTCATACCGACGTGTAGCCCTTCCTCCATACCGTTAAAGACCACTCCATTGCCAGCAGCAGGAGTGATCTCCATGGTCACTGGTAAATGACCTGGACTGTTCAAGGTTATCTCAAGCGGTACCTCTGGATTGTTCTCATCATAAAAAGCCGCACCATCATAGCGATAGATCCTGATCTGTCCATCTGTCCAGCAACCGGATCCAATGATAGCATCATTTTGGCGTAAAGCGAAAACACCCTGAGGTAAATCCGGCCGATGCAACGTGATCAGGCCATCATCCCAACTGACTGAGCCAAGATCGGCGGGCACTACATCGATACTTTCTGGTGTAAGCAGCCACACCGGCAGGCTGGGGTCACCCATGATATTATAGGTGTGATAATAGAATTCAGCCATTTCGCCCGGATCCAGTTCGTTGACAAATTCATCCAGAAAACCGAATTTTGAAGCTAATAAAGCCGGTGCCAGCTCATGGGCACGACCTTCCATGAGGGCATCCCATAATTTGCTGTTAAGGGCATTGTTGAATTTGGTGCGAGTGTGAAGATCTGAAGGTGCCACAACTGCCACAGCACCGGTTGGAATAGCAATACTGCCCTGGGTCAGCAAAGCCTCACAAAAGGCCGGGTCAATTGAGCTGTCAAATTTACCAGTCCCGCAGACAAAACTGAATACAATGGGAAGTTTGTTGCCGTTGGTCAGATCACCATCATCAAAATCACTGACATGGAAATGAGGAAAATGCCAACCATGGGCGTCACCCCAACCGCGATAGTTCACAACTCCCACTCCAGCGTTCCAGGCTGCCATGATCTGTTCCGGTCCGGTTACTGGTGGAAAAAACACGGTATCAACCTGAGAATATCCAAATTCATCCAATTCATCTCTCAGCCAATAGGAAGTCCAGACTGGAGTCAGAATAGTGCCGGTGTCCGCATAGTTTCCAGCAGTGACCAAGGCTCTTTCCAGATAACCTGATTCCACATCCGGAGTTTGGGCATAAGTGATGGTGCGAGTGATCACTTTGACCAGATCCTGGGCTGTATCCACGGGCCAGCGACCGATAAATGCTTCCGGGAAGAAATCATCTCCACCTCCCTCGATCAATACATAGGGTAGATCAGTCACATCATTTTCAGGGCCATAGCTGAAGGTTGGTAAAGCATAGGCACCATTCACATCGCCAATGAGCAAGACGTATTCCAGGTCATGCGTGGCATAATAATCAGCGATGTAACTGCGGATGTCAGAACTGTTACTACCGGTCTCTGACAGCGGCACCATATTTACTCGAAACCCTTGTCGCTCTTTAAAAATGCGAAAGGAATCAAGGAATGGATTGGTAAGGGCTGCATCGGCTCCAATGACCAGGAAATGACCACGTTGATATGAATCCCAGGCATAACGATCTGCAACAGTTGGATAGTTTTGCAACAGATCTTTGAAAGCCAGAGGTCCGGCTGCAGAAAGCATCATCGCAGTGAACAGGATGATCGAACCAATCTTAAGAAAACTTTTCAGCATATCGTTTTAACCTTTTTTTGCTAGTGTACTTATTGTGCTTCCAACGTTGCAGTTCAAACTCACCCCTGTATCCTCTTCCATCTTCGTTTTACTACGCCGTGACAAGCTCAAAAGGGGACCTAGTGTCACGTTAAGCATGATATAGCGCAACCAAGCCTTGTTGTTTTTTACTGCACTTCTGATGTTCAATTCGCATCATTCCTCAGAACTTGTCAATTACCATCAGCTTACGGGTTATAGTTTGTTGCGTTCCAGTGAGCCGGAGAAAATAGATTCCTTTACTTACCGAATGCCCGGACAGATCCTGCCCCAGCCAGATCCAGGAGTTGGCTCCGGCGTTAAAGTAAATATGCTCCTGATATATTTCACGACCCCGGATATCAAAGACCTGGATCTGACCCATACCTGAGTTGGGCACTGTAAAATTCAGCTCGGTTTGCTTTTGAAGCGGATTTGGTGACAGCGTAGCGCTTAGCTCAGCATCCTGACTGAAGCCTGGGGTATTCCGCTCCTTTTCAACCGGATCGATCCCGACAAATTCAGATTCTGATAAAAAGAGCGCGAGGGAATCGATCTGCCAACCTCTAAAGCCTACAGTTGAATCTGTTTTCATCTGCAATTTCAACAGTCCGGATACGGGAATAGATCCATGGATAAAAAAAGTTTCGGTATGATCTTTAAAATTTTGATCAACCCAGGTTTGACTGATGAGTAACTCCGATTCATCTGCTGTCCACAACTCCAGGGCAAGTGTATCCAGATGCCATTCAACTTCATAGGCATGTTTCAGAACCACTCCCAAACGCTGAGCATCGGGAAAAACATCCAGATTGATATTGGGCAGGGTAATTTCCATATCCAATCCGGCAGCATAGAACAGATCGGGTTGTGAGACCAGTTTTCCAGCGGTGGTTGCCCACGAACCGGAGGTAATATTCCAGTCCGTCAGATCATCAAAACCAGTGCTGTAAGCTGTGACCGGTTCAGCCGGTAAAGTGACAGTAAGTGTAAAAGTCGTAGCATTTGACAGATCGAAGTGATGGTTCTCAGGGAAATATCCCTCTGCAGACACTCCAAGGAAAAGCTCATTCCCCTGCCAATCAAAACGGTTCACTCCAGGAGCCATGGTTAGCGTATCTCGCTGAGTTTCATCCCAAACAATCACTTCATAGGCATCGATCCCTGTTGATTGGGTGAGATCCAGGTCGATCTGGCGGATTGTCATGGGTTCAAGACTAAAATCCAGAATGGTGGCATAACTATCACTGGTAAAAACAGCAGGGATGGTATCAGCACCAAACCCTGGAGCAGAAGCTATCACCCGATAAGTTCCCTGATTGACCAGACGGCGGTACCGCCCAAAACCATCTGTGACCCGAGGCTGCATCATCAGTCCTTCTAATTCAGTCAGACTCCAATCTGCAGCCAATTTTGCCAAACGGATCTGAGCGCCCTCCAGGGCAAAACCATCTGAGGCATCTGTCACAATACCGGTGATCATAGCCTTACTTTCAGGAGCACGGCCAAAAGCCCGGTCCATCAGATAAAAAATACCTTCCAGATTACGTTCGACCGTATCATCAATAATGGCCGCATTGGGTTGCAGGTTATTGGTACCCACCTCCATAAGAAATTGAATAGAACCGGTCTGGGTATAGAACCAATCATGGGCATTTCCCCGAGGAGTCTTGCCAGGAGTAACCGAATAATTGCCATCGCCTGATTCATTAATGATCCGCTGCGCTAAAATATTGGCCATGGAACTCATGATCTCGATATCCGGTGGCTGCTTGGTTTCTTCCCATTCCCAAGAATAGTAAATGATCTCCGGTGTGCCTGAGCGGGCTGAATGGTAGGCCACTGAAAGCAGGAATTGCTCCTGTCTGGCTAACGCGGCGACCGCTCTGACCTCTGACTCGGAAAAGGGAGATGGACCACGGTAATAATCATAATCCCCCACTTCATATTCATCCCCAAAGATCCAGTTAAAATTAAAATTCCGGTTAAAATCAACACCATCGATATCATAACCGATGCCTGGTACATAATCGAATATGCCATTATTATTGTTGTCTGTCTTATTCTTGCGGTAGCTGACATCCAGTCCATCATGGACCACTCGCAACCCTTCTGGATTGTAGGTTGGGATAGCCCACACTTCCAGATTTTCCAGAATGGACATCACATGGGGATTATTGGCATCAAAACCATGCAAAAGACTGTCAATGAGACCGATGGTGATCTCCAGACCAAGAATTTCCTCGGCGTGACACTGTCCCATAAATAGCAGGGCGGGCTCATCTTCATCCTGAGTTGGATTATCAGACAGTTTGACTGCGTAGATAGGCAGATCCTCGTTGTTTGAACGGCCGATCTCACGTACCTCCAGAATGGCAGCATAAGCCGGGATATCCTGAATGGAATCCATATAGGCTACGACTTCCTCGTAGGTATGATAACGTGGATCGATAACTGAATCCCGCAAGTTTGATTGAGCCCCCGCTTGAAACGGTGCCAGAATCAACAGCAGGCAAAAGCCAATGAATACTCGCATAACCTATTTTCCCCACAACACTTGTTTATTTTGACTTAATTGCATAATAAGCGATTGTTTTTATTGATTATTTCAGCCATGGACCAGCATCACTTAAGCAGCATGATCTTTTGTGAAAAACGTTGCTGATCAGAGCTGACTGAGATGAGATAGAGGCCACTACTCAATGAGTTTCCATGCATATCCATGCCATTCCAGACATAGTCAAGACCTGGATCAGAGTCCAGGGTCTCATGGATGAGTTCTCTTCCCTGGAGATCATAGATACTGAGGGTCAACTGCTGACCTGCTACATTCCGGATGGGCAGGGTCACCGCTCCATTAAAAGGATTTGGAAAAGCCCTATCCAGCTTGAAAGTCTTAGCCAGTACGGGTGGATCAATTGAGGTGATTACGCCAGTATAAGCCTGGCTATAAATATTGGTTAATTCCGTCTTCCCTGATGAGCGCATATCCAACCAGGTGATGAGATAGTTCATTGATTCAGATGTGTTGTCTGCGAAAGGGACGATCTGGGGCTCTTTTTGGCTCAAGGCTGCCAAACTCAATGGTACACCGCCTGCAGCATGTCCCGGACTATCTGGTTCAGAATCATAGAAGTAAAGATCGGTGCTGATATCATCACTCCAGTCTTCCCAGGCCAGCAGATAACGTGAAGCTGTAACTGCTTTCAAGGCCGGGTTCTTATCATCAGTGAGCAGGGTTGTGATCTGCTCAGCGGCAGTATCAGTAGTAAGGTTTTTGGTAAAAACATCCAGCTGAAATCCATTAAAATCCTGCCAGGCAGCATAGAGCACACCTGAGTTGTCATCAGCAAAACTCAGCTGCAGATCGTTTTGATCTCCAAAACGGTTACTGACTAATTGTTCTGTTCCTACATTCCCATCAGTATCAATAGTAACTACATACAGATCAACCCCACTCAGCGCCACGTTCCGTTGATCCTGCCAACCCACGGTGATCATATTACTTGAGCCATCATAAGCCGAGACAGCATCAACCTGAGAGTCTGATGCATCTGTTACCGCTTCGGTCCAGATCAGATTGCCATCACCGGCTAATTTGGAAACATAGATATTGTTATAACCTAATTGAGCTTCCCATATAAACAGGATAGAACCATCGGCCATGGCGATCACATCTGTAATGTATTGATCACCTCCGATCTCTGAAGGACTCATTGGCAGACCACCATCAACCCACTGGGCAACACCATCAGCATCATATTTCTGGCCATATATTATGAGTTCGAACAAATCAGAAAAAGCGGTCCAAAGTAAATATAGATAGCCGTCATTGCCCTGCACCAGGTGGGGTTGTATTCCCCCAAAAGTGGATGAGGGATTCACCGGATAGCCAATTCCCGGCCAGGTCGGCAGCAGTTCAGCATCAACATGCTGGGCATACAGAATCTCAGCTCCAGTTGATGCATTTGTATAGGCCAAATAGGCACCACCTGCATTGTCAGGGGTCAACACCGGGTTCCGCTGTTGTTCATTTTCGGAGAGTACGGTACCATCGAGACCAAATTGGATTCCTGCACTGCCATCCATAACTTGTGCCATAGCTACAGCTCCAGTTCCAGACCACCGATTATCTTCCCAGAAGATCATGGCAGCATCATCACCCCAACTGAGGGTTTGAAATTTGGCAGCATCGCCATCAATCCCGAAAAAGAATTCCAGACCATCTGCATCCCATGATTCAGCACCTGAAGCATTCACATGTTGACCGGTAAGCCCAATACTACCTGAAGCGGCATTCGACCATAGGACCAGCGCACCACCTGCTCCATCCGGACGAACCAGACCACCTGTTTGATATTGATACCCCGAAGTCAAAGCCAAGCCATTCTCGGCAAACCCGATATTGCCAGCCAGATCAACATGTTGGAGATATATATCTGATTTGGGAAACCCACCCGCTCTTTCATCCAGCCAGGTCACGAACATGCCCCCATCGTCAGCCAGAGTAAAGCGGGGTTGTTTCTGTTTAAGGGTCACTTCAGCGATGGGAATACCATCATCAGCCCACTGGGTAACGCCAGCCAGGTTGATACTCTGCATGTATATATCAGGGTCTTGAGCGTTGTTGCGAAAATCTTCCCAGACATAGTAGATCTGGTCAATGCCATTCGACTTTACCCGGCAAGCCTTCTGCTCTGAACTGAGGTTGGTGACAGGAAGACCATCTGCGGTCCACAACTCGTCACCATTTTCATCCAGCAGTTGCGAGAATATATCTGTTTTAATATTATTGCGAACATCCAGCCAGGAAACGACTACTGCGTTTCCATTTGCCGGAGCAACCTTCGGATAGACCTGATCTGCGTCATTTCCACAGACCAAACGACCATTTTCACCCCATAATCCGGTAAAATTCACATCCAGCCGCTGTCCATAGATATTTGGATCATTCACATCACGTGTATCACGCCAAACCACAACCACTTCGCTACCGCTGGTTTCAATACTGTGGCCAGTTTGGGTTCCAGGGGCATTCACCAGTGAAAAACCATCAGTGCCCCCTGTGGCCAGAGGTCCATCCAGACTGAGGACAGTCCCAAAGATGTCCCCTGATTCTGAAAGTGAGCCATCGTTCCAAATTACATAGGCAGATCCAACAGCACCCCGAGCCATATTGGCAGTCTGTTGTGACCCGGCATTCACAGCCAGAGCCACACCGGCCGGATCCCAGGATAAATTTCCATTTTCATCAAGATGCTGAGCATAGACATCACCATATTCATCATCACGGTAATCAATCCAGGCCAGAAAAGCGCCACCAGCTCCATCAGAAACCAAAACGGGATCTTCCTGTCGGCCATCAACAGGGGTGGCTCTAATACCGGTTGATCCCCAGAGCAATTGCCCCGATGTATCGATCTTTTGAACATAAATATCACGATCTCCCGTGCGAGTGTCAGACCAGGCAAAAATCATCTCACCAGCGGCGCCGACATCACCGGTACGCTGCCATTCGATATGCACTCCCTGGCGAACTGGAACGCCATCCTCAACCCATGAAAAATTCCCAGTTGCAAAAAGGCTTCCGGTTATCAGAAGCAAGCTTAATAGTCGCATTATTTTAGTACCTTTTTTTCGATAGAACTCTACAGTTCCCGTTTCATTCAAGTTAATTATTTTCCAGGATCGTCTCCACCAGCAAGATCACATCGATGACATCCACGGTGTTATCAGCCGATAGATCCGCCAGCATAAACTGTGCTTCACTCATATCCTCCAGCACAAGAATAAAATCCAACAAACTCATCAAGTCAGTGATATTTATCAGATAATCACCATTCAAATCACCTGCAGGAGGCTGTCCCGTGATGATATCCAGTGAAACCAGCAGATCAGCCATGGGAAAATTGATGGCACTGGTGGTCAGGATCATGGGTATCTCGTAGTGTCCGGGATCCAAATTCCGGGTTTGCACATCAACCACAAAACTGCTGGAAGCTCCAGGTGCTATCTGACCTGACCAACCTGAAGCAGCAAACCACTGGACGGGTGGCAAAATAGAAATGGCCGTTTCGGCTGCAAAGGTGGTGGTCTCGTTATAATGGATCTGCAAACCAATGTTTCGCGCTGCATTCTGCATTCCAACCGTGGCACTGGTGGTTGGTCCGTCAATGGTCTGGTACTGAAAAATGATCTTGCCAAAAGCATCCATGATCACTTGAAAGGTATACAGGTTGCTGGTGCCCCATTTGGGGAAATCCTGCCAGGTGATGATACATTGATCGTAATTATTGGTCCAAAAATAGATGGTTCCCTGGGGTCCTTCATCATTATTCAGATCCTCCCACCACGGAGCAACCAAAGCTGACGGGGCTGAAGCAGTAGGCAACACCGTATTTAACCAGGGAGCATAGTTGCTCATGAATGAAAAAGTGCCATTGCTGCTAATATGGATCCCTGAATACACATCACCATAATAGGGAAATTCAAAACCCAATGATACAGGACCAATACTGCTGTCATCAGGATCAGCGGTGTAATTCAAAATATTGGGTGGAATGGCAATATCGACCCAGTTGTAATCCGGTCCACCCTCATCAATGCTTTTTTTCCAGGTATATCCGAAAGCGTCACTACCCTCGCGAATACCGGGTGTATCAGCCACCTCATCTGGAGTTGCTTTATGGATAGTGGGATCTACGATTATCTGAGGTGCCAGCATCAAATCCGAAGTGGAATTAATGTGAATATTATACGCCAGTGGTGACTCACCTACGTTGGAAATAATAATGGAATCTCTGCCTGTGGACCAAGGGTTCTGGGTAAAACTCAAACTGGTAGTGTTGACTGCAGCCATGCCGTCTGCAAGTCGTTCACCACGATCAGTGGTAAATAAAAGAGCTGTCTGATTTGCCAAATAACCAATGCTGGGGTCATTCATATTATTGTAAGATGCCAATAGTCCGGTCTGGCTATCTGGAGCTTCGATCCCAGTGGTTGAGAAGTTCGCTTGCAGGTCAATATTGTCATAACTTTTGTATTGGAACTTGATATCATTATCACCTGAATCGGTGGGATGGTCATTGGTGTTATAGATGATGATCTGAAAACTCAGATCGGTCTGATACCACAAATTGCGCATGCGATTCCACTGAATAACGAAATGATCCTGACCTGGTGATGTCAACTGCAAAACAGTGCCGGGGTTCGTGGCCAGATCATCCCAATAAGGTGCCAGCATGGCATCAGGTCCCACGGGAGAGGGAATCGTACGGTTGTGAAAATTCACTGCTGATTGATTGCCAAAAGCGGCCCAACCATTGGTGCAAACCGTGATCTGGTTATAGCTTTCTCCATAATAATTGACCTCAAAAGGCAAGGCAATGACCCGGGAGGCATCTCCTTCTTCATAGGTATCATGCATGTTGATAAGACTGCCTGAACCTCCCAGAACCGGGTCTAATTCCACCCACTCATAGGCCTGGGTTTTGGTGTAGGCCAGATCAAAATTATCAAACATCCGATAACCATAATCATCCACCTGCGACGGACCATAGCGGTTGATCTCGCCAACTTGAAGCCAAAACTCCAGGGTGTCAATCAAACCGGCCTGAATGCATTCAAAATGCAGCTTTATTCTTTCACCAGGGAAGATCTGCTCGCTGAAGATCAGGTTCAAAGTATTGGAGACATCTCCACTTTCATCTACTCCCAGACCAGGACAGACCAGGGATCCATGATCAAAGCTCACCAGGTTATGTGCCAGGGGTATGACCGTGACCTGATCTGATGGGACACCACCCATATTCAACAGCTCGATCTCTACTTCGGCAGAATCTCCGGCATTCAGAGCGCCATCAATCACATTTAGAGCACTGATGGTCACTTGAGGTGCCTGCACACTGAACGTTTGATACCAGGTCCAGATCTCTGTGCCTGTAGCCACTTCCACAGCAATATTGACAGGAGTTGCATGTCCCAGATGGGCATCAGTAGAGAGCTCTACTTGCTCCTCCACATGCACATTTCCGGCTGGAATGTTGGGAATAGTGATGATATCCGGAACCGTCACACCTGCCGTGGTACTTGTAAAACGAAGGGTAACATTATTAAGCTCGACACCGTTACTCACCAGGGTCAGATCCATTGCCCCGGTCTGTCCGGCAACCAGAGAACCATCTGCTGATAGGGTCCAGTCGCTCAAGGACAGCGGGTAATCTGAGGCAACGATGGGTAAAGTAACCAGATAGGGAAATAAATTTTTCCCGGTAACGGTGAGCATAATCTCCGATTCTGTGCCAGACTGAAAAGGAAGCTGGATCTGACCATTGGCATCACTATAGCCACCGATGGCATTTTCGTCATTAAACAAAGCAACATAGGCACCAGGAATGACTGTTCCTGAACCTGTTGTCACACTCACAACCAGGGCATTATCTCCGCTGGATAGTGTGTCGATATGCTCAACATTGAGCAATTGCGGGACATCGGTCCATAGCTGCATCCCTGGATCACCCAACAGATTGTAAACATAATGATAGAATTCCGGGGTATGACCAAAAGGAAGATAGGTATTCTGGTGATAATTACGCCAGAGTTCAAATTTACCATGCCAAAGTGCTTCACCCAGTGTGGTTAACCCCAGATCAAAGATACCGGAATAGATCCCGATATCGATAACATTATTAAACTGGGTATGGGTGTACAGTTCACTGGGACCAAAAAATGCCACAGCTCCTTTGGGATTGTTCATGGTGCCGATCCGGGTCCATTTTTCGCCAAAGCAGGGATCCACATAAGAGGCAAAATTACCGCCACCGCACACCACTGAAGTAATCACCGGAGTTCTGGAACCATTGTGGATCAAACTTTGAATATTATCGTTGGTGAAGTCTGGTCCATACCAGCCATTATACATTCCGTAACCACGATAATTCACATAAGCCACACCCTGGTTGATGGGGTTGGAAATCGCAGAAGCGGAGGATTGCGCCGGGTGATAAGCCGTATAGACCTGCTCAAAGCCATTTTCGACCAACTTGTCTGCCACCCATTCTTTGGTGGCTTGCGCTGAGGCTGCTCCCCAGGTTGTGGAGATCATCAAAGCACGTTGGAACCAATCTGTATTGATCATGTACGGGTTGCTCTCGTAAGCCACGATCTTGGCAGTAAAAGCGATCAACTCCGAGATGGTATCAACGGAAAGTCGTCCCACCATTAATTCCGGAAAGGAATCATCCCCCTCCAACAGAGCGTAGGGATGATCAGTGACCAGATTGTCCCCTTCAGGGTTCTGGACATAGTGACCGGGAAGCCCCTGATCAACATCTCCCACTAAAACCAGATAATCGGGTCGGCTTTCCCAGGTGTCCCAGACTCCCTGTAGATACGCCTTGATATTATAGGCTGATTGACCAGTTGTAGTCGTGTTAACAATGGTCACTTCGTAACCCTGGCGCAGTTTCCAGTCAGCAAAATATTGGATATACGACTCAAAGGTTGGAGTGGTGATGATGAGATAGTGGCCTTTGGGTGCAAACTGATCTGTCGGTAAACTAATGGATCGAATACCACCATCTTCGGTTCTTTGAATGGTTTCGGTTAACTCGACACCGAGAAGCTCGAATTCCAGCGTACTGGTAATGCTCAATGACCGATCAGTGGGGTCTAATTGCAGGGGATGCAGCGTGATGGGTAGAAATTGCTGACCTCGCATGTTCACAAGGTCACCTAAAATTATATCATTATCCTGGGAACGGACAGCCTGACCCCAATCAAAATTCCTGATCTCCCGGGCCTGTTGGTCTGAGTCCAAATGACCTGCAGGGCTGGACTTTAACACGGGATTTTCCAATGCGATCTCAGTGCGAGTCAGCGCCGTTACATGGATCGAACCGGAGACAGTTACCGGGATTACCATGGTGATCATAGGCAGGGCAGCTTCACCGGGTTCACCTGCCACACCGTAACCAAATTCATGAAAGGATTGGGGCTGGGCCAGCAGATCGCGCCACTGGGTCTCAGAAATATGTTGAAAATCAAGTTTAACCTGGATCCCACCATCCACAGGGGTCAGTTCCTGCTTAGGTCGGATAAGATCAGTTGCTCCCAAAAAATTGAGAGCAAGTAGCGTGGTGATGAATATTTGAATGGATCTAAACATTGGTTATCTGCTTTCTATGCGATAGCGTTTAACCCCCTCACGTGTAGCAGCGTAGATTATATCGTTTGCTACATAAGTACGATAGGTATATCCGGCATCAATGGCCTGATCAACCCGGGGATGTTCCGGATCACTCAGATCCACCAGAAATATCCCATTTTCCCCACAACCTAGAACTGCTATGTCATTCCAAATACTGATCTGTTTAACCCAGCCGGCTACTTCAATATCAGCCAGGTGGGTCAGGCTGTTCCCCCCATCCCCCAGATCAAAGATGCTCATACCAGCCATATTATTGGCACTGAGCAGATAATTTTCGTAAAATTGAACTTCCAGGGCCTCACCTGGCGTATCGATGGTGGCTAATGTGTCTAATTCAACGCCATCAAGACGGTATAAACCAACACCCAGCTCATCATGTGAAATTGCCAACAGCGTATCCCTGAGATCCAGACCCAGATTGATCCCTCCAGTGGAAGCACCGACATTATTAAGTTCCCAATAGTGAAAAGCCGGTGATGAATTAAAACGACGATTGAAATAATACTGTTTTAGCCCATCATTGGATGTCCGATCAATAACGTAGAGTGCTACCAGACTGTCATTCATCTTTCTCACCACAAAATCTTCATTGCTGCCACTGCCAAATAAACCTGACTCAAAAACGGGCAGCCAAAGGGGATATTTGATGTAAACTGAATCAAATTCAGTCATCTCCAGATTTAACGACTTATTGAAACCCTGGTAACGATCAAAGCTGAACATAACCCGCGTTTCTGGTTCCACCAATACGCGCAAAGCCGGGTTAAGACTGAAATGATGCTCAAATATTTTACTGACCTCCCCATTCTGATCCTGCCAGATCTGATTGCCGGCCTGGGAAGCAGCCACGAAGATCTTATCACCATGAACCACTACATCTCGGGCAAAACCGGTGGTCACCAGAATATCTACAGGGGTAATATCAACTGACCGATCAGCTTCAATAGGATCAGGTTTCAAACAAGCTATCAAATTAAATATGAGTGAAATGACAATAAGGACGGTTAGGATTTTTTTCATGGGGATAGTGTAACTCTTGTTTACTGGAAATTAATAATACATGTCTATAACGGATTTAAAACCCAAACGGATCCCAAACCAGTAGCGAGAGAAGGACTTCAGGTCACGCACTGCAGGATCACTGGAGTCAACCCGCCGTTCTCGATAACCTGCAAATGGTTCCACTCTGAAGGAACTTGAGAAACGTGGCAGATAGGTAATATCCAGACGAAATTCCTCCTGGTAGCGACCGGCGTGGAGCGGATCATCCAATTGTTCGCTGCCATAAGCTCGTTGATCATAACGACCTGACAGCCTGATCCGATGATCACCTCCAAATGGCAGGGTAAGCGTGGGTCTCAGATTCAGGTAACGAAAGGAACGATCCTTGTCATCGATCTGGTTGTCATTATCGGCAAAACCATATTGAAGTTCAAGGTTCAAACGAAGGGGTTTGAACTGATCAATGGCCAATTTAAACCCGATCTCCTGCATCTGCTTATCATAGCGGGCGAAGGGAGCCTGATAGACTTCCTGACGCACATTTAAACGGTATTCGATTCGATTCTTGCGGGTAAGCCGATGCTCAAAGCCAAGCCAAAGTCGGTCAGTTCCAAAACTGCAATTCTGTCTGTCTATTATTTGAGTAGCCGGGTCACGGATCAAATAATTGCGTAAATAGTACTCCGGCAGGATCCAATACCCACCACTGAGATAGCGATACTGGCCCAGGGACTGTTTGATATTTATGGAATAGCTTTGGTAAGTGCGTTGAGGAATATCATGGTAATAGTGATAAAATACCTGTCCATTAAATCGGGTCTTGCGTCCTTTGAAAAGCCGGGGAGACCACTTTAGTTTCGCATACAACGAAATCAGATTGCTGGAAGAATAGGCAGAATCATCCAGATAATCAGGATCATTGGCTGCCTTTTCTATTTCCAAGTCAGACAAATTGAATGGATTACTTTGGAATCCGGGCTGCAGTCCGATCTCGTAAAACAGGGGGGCTGCCAGCCTTTGGAGAATTCCCTGAGAAAAGGCTTGGCTGATCAGAAGTACTATGAGAAATGTACGCAGCACTATTTATCGACAGTTTTCTTTAATTTTATAAATACTTGACGCTGAGTATCCAGTAGACGCAACTTGATCTCATGCAATCCCTTGCCCAGCTTAACATTGCAACTACGCCATTTGCCTGGCAATACATCATCTTGTCCGATCACAGTAGAAACATCCGAGCGTGTGGTGGAAAAATAATAGGTACCTACCACCTTTCCATTGTCCAGGATCTGCAGGCGATAGTCTTCTTCCCGCCCCATTTGCGGTGCAAAACCCAAGCGGCTGGTAACATTAAGAATAACTGGACCTTCAAGCGTTACAAACAGAGGATGATCTTTACGTAGCCCGTAATAGCTTAACAATTTGCTTCCTGAACGCAATTTCACTGGTGCTTCTTCTGAGAGTGGATCGATCCTTTTTTTCTTACCGGCTGAAATTGATTTATCCCGAAGGATCCTGATCAGGACCGGTTCAGATCTTTTTCTTGGCCGAATAACAACTTCATTGATCCCAGCCGGAATACTGATGAAATCCTTGGCAGCTCTTGTGAAATAATGATTCGGATGCTGAGGTGACTTTACACGGCTGGTACATTTTTGTTGATGTCTGACCTGGAGCGGTTGATTGCCATTAAGCTGGATCTCAAATTCAAACGAATTCGATTTTGAGGTCTTTCTGGTAAGGACGGCTCGTGAATATATTTTGATCCGTTGTGGTCCTTTGACCTTATAAACCAGGGATTCATTTTTCAAAATGTAATACGAGCTGCGATTCCCGGAAACGGTGAGGATATCACGATGTTGCCTGGCATCTTCAGGCTTGATCACGTCAGCCATCACACTGCCAACGAGCAGAATTGAACTTAACATTATTTTAAACATGGAGATCCGGTTCATTTTTTACCCTTGAAAAAATACCAAAAAATCTTTTTCGGTATTATTAAATTTCGATGCCATTTGTCGTTTCATCTTCTCTAATACCCCTAGTCACTCACCACTCACCATTCACCATTCACAATTCACCACTCCCCACCCACAATTCACAATTCACCATTCACAATTCACAATTCACAATTCACAATTCACCACCCACCACTTCTTCCTTAAACATACGAATCCGGCTCATACTTTTCCAGATGATGTTTGATCTTACGTTTACTACTCAACCCAACGATGACCAGCATGGCTAAAAGGATGATGAGGGCTAATGCTGTCGTATATAGATTGTAGTGTTCACTGGCATAAAAGGAACCTACTCCAATTTCCGGCGTCGGAGTGGCAGCATAAGGATAGTCAAATTCGGCAAACATACGCTTAATATTAAGAACGTGAATGATTGGAACACCCTCACGACCAAACTTAGCCATGACCCCGCCATTGCGCATAGATTCAAACCGCATCCGGGTCGTCAGACCTGGTTGGAGCAATCTGGCATAAGCGGCATCCCCCAGGACAGCTGCTCCTCCACCCACATTGAGAAAAGCTTTGTAAGCTTTAATCGGCAGGATAGTGGCAAAACGATCCATTCTGAGTTGAATGGCATCTTCAAGATCCTTACTCTCGAGTGAATCAACTCCATTTCTGGCAATCGCTTTCTGGATCAGTGCACGACCTCTGGGGCTCAATCGGCGACCAATATCTGAACCACCCCCCAGACTAGCTGCTCTGGTTCTAAAAGATATTTCGCCTGCCTCATAAAGCAGAGTCTCCATATCCAGCCAGGTAAAATCTTCAACATTGGCACCCCATTGTGAAGCCCCCACTGAGGTTATAATGATCGGCGTGATCTTCATTTCCTCCAAAGCGGATAAAACAGCCAGATTACCACCTGGCATGGAGCCAGTCAGGGTGACAGCTACTGTATCGCCTTGCTTAACTCCAGCCCGAATCAAATAATCGATCATCATTGCTGCAAGATTGGGATCCAGAACTGAAATCTTAGCATTCAAGTCACCCTCGTCTGTTGTGAGATAAGTGAATTGTCGTCCGATCAGTCCGGTTTCGTTAGGATCATTTACATCATCCATAAAGATTGCTTCTTCCAGACGATCATCTTTCAATATCTGCATGGCTCGCTTCATTCGCTCAGCTGCAGCTATCTTTTCAGCGTGGGCTGGTTCTTGTGTCTTGACAGTCAGGGAGCTCGCGGTGTAAAACACCAATAAAGAAAGAACAGCCATGACAACCAGGACTTCCACACGTTGGATTGCTGGTCTAAACATGGATCACTCCTCCGCTGATCAGCATCACAGCCAATTGGACAATACTGGCAGTTATGATGATGACACTTATTGTCCGGACAACACCTTGCCGATCCATCCACGAAGCAATTAGGCCTGGGATGATATAACCGATGGTATAAAAGTCCCAGCCATAGACCTGGAATTCCACAGCGAGATAATTTCGGGAGATATAACCAAACATAAATCCCAGCAGCAAGGACAGGACAAGTCGGCGTTTGCCGTAGATCAACAGGAACTGTGAAAGACCTTTGACGATGAGAAATACCAGAATAGAGATACTGAAGGTGGCAATAACTCTCAGCGGGTCATGGAGATACATGGCAATATAGCCGGGTACGATAATGCCACCTGCTGTAACGCCCAGCCATTCCGTGAGCCACAAACTAAGGATAATACCTAATCCAATGGCAATTTCAATCATGCTGTAAATCCTGATTTATACATAAAAACTGCCCCTCGCCCGCCTGCGTATAACTTCGTGCGGGCAGGCAGAGTCCGTAGAGAGCGCAGATATTTTTTTGACACGAACACACCAAGCGTCGTATTGAGCTTGTCAAAATGACCCAAAGATTTTCGGGGCTGCTAAATCTAGCCCTCGTGTTCCTCGGTAATATTGTAGGTTGGTAGCTCATTTTCTATTTTCTACAAGTCTTCGCCTATCGGCTACGCCTTGCAAGTTTTTCTATTTCCCATTTTCCATTTTCCATCTTCCATCTTCCATCTTCTATTTTCTATTTTGACGGCCTCGCAAAAAGCACCTCTCGCCCGCCTGCGTATAACTTCGTGCGGGCAGGCAGAGCGCGCAGAGCCGCAAGGTGTTGATTATTATAAACACACGCCATATTTCCTTAACATATTATATTTATAGCAGTTAAGTCGATTTTCATGTTTTTTCAAATACTTTTTGCGGTTTCGTCTATTTTCCATTTTCTATTTTCTATTTTCTATTTTCCATTTTCTATCTTCTATTTTCCATTTTCTACTTAACTCTATACTTCCTCAACTCATCCAGTATCTCAAAACCACTACCAACAATATTCCCGATCCCAAAGATCAGTGTGTTTCCCGGTTGGGACAATAATTTCTTGGCGAAATTAGCCGCCTTCTCCGATTCAGAGAACGTCTCAACCCGGCCTTTGACCTTGGAAAAATAGGGTTCTTTAAAACGATCGAGGTGATTACCCCTCA
>JAYEKW010000159.1:0-5461 GCA_034716895.1 Candidatus Neomarinimicrobiota bacterium | reverse complement strand
TTTCCCGGTTGGGACAATAATTTCTTGGCGAAATTAGCCGCCTTCTCCGATTCAGAGAACGTCTCAACCCGGCCTTTGACCTTGGAAAAATAGGGTTCTTTAAAACGATCGAGGTGATTACCCCTCACAAAAAGTGTATCCGTATGAATATCTTTCAGGATCAGTTCCAAAAGCTGTGAGCTGCGACTGATCCGATCTGATCGTGTATTCAGGAAAGTGCAGATATGGTCATACTCAAGACTGGGATGATTCTTGATCATATTCCAGATCGTTTTTGTAGATTGTGGATCATTGGCAGCAAATGCGTTCACCAGTAGATAGTGACGGTTACCTGACTTGAGTTCCCAGACCCGTAAGGCACCTGGATCTGGCTGGGCTTTTCGCATTCCCGTAAGGGCTTGATCCCGTGGAATACCTAGTGACTCACACACTGCTAACGACAGAGCCACATTCTCCGGATGCTCAATATGATTAAAACCCAGCATATCTTCATGCGTTACGGCATGATCAGTAACTGCCTCAACCCGTGTTCCCCGTTGTTCAGCCACTTGCTGAAATATATCCAACTTCCCCTGTTCAGCCGTGAAAAGATTGCCATTGAAAGGGATGGTATTTGACAGGGACATGGCAATATCCCGCAACCGATAACCCATCTCTTCGACATGATCGAGTCGCACATTAGTAATGATACTATGGGTCGACTTTACCATAAGATGTTCTGTGACCCATTGGTATTGTGGTTGGACAGCCATGCACTCCAGCACCACAGCCTGAGGTCGAAACTGTCCAAAGTATCTTAGAAACCTGACCTGCTCACCAATACTGGGCTTTTGCAAGCGATGGATCCGGCGATCCTTGCCCTGCAGATCCAGAATCCGGGGATCTGAGCCAGTCGTTTTCCCCAGAACAGAGAATCCAGCTTCCCGCATACCGGCGCAGATCAACCGAGTGACACTTGATTTTCCCCGGGTTCCGTTGATGTGGATCCGGATCGGAATGCGTTTAAGTGCTCGTAGATGGACATACCACTCCCCTGTGAGAACAGCGATCACTGTGAGGATCATGATAAGCAGAGAAAATACAACAACATCCATAAATAGAAACTACGCTCCAGGCCCTGATGGCTCCTTGGTTTTTAGGGCAAAATATAGTTTGTGCAACAGGTTTAGTAAGATTGAAAAGACGGATATTTTGGAAGTGATAAAAATGTCATTAATGGGTGTGGAAAGTTGGGGGTTGGGGGTTGGGGTTGGGGGTTGGGGGTTAGGGGTTGGGGGGTGTGGTGGTAGAGACGCGATGCTCGCGTCTGGTGGCTCGCGTCTAGCAGCCTGATGAAAAATTACCTCAACAAAGTCACCCTTTGGATCTGGACATCAGCACCAGCCGCCAGACGTATGAAATAAATACCTGATGAAAAATTACCGCCATCCCATTTAACCGTATAGGTCCCCGGTTCGGTGACACCGTCATAGAGGCTTTCCACAAACCTCCCATTCACATCAAACACTCGTAGAGACACATTGCAATGCGTCTCCCCCACAACCATAAACAAAACCGTCGTTACCGGGTTAAAGGGATTGGGATAGACATTCATCAGCAAAAAATTGTTGGGTGATATCATTTCAACTGCTACCACGGGGTCAAATATATGCGTTCCCGGAGTGCCCGGCGACCCATTGCTGGGAGTTCCGGTGACCAACGAACTGATCACCCATTCCCCTGGGTCATAGCTGGTTCCACCACTACTCACTGAGGGGATCCGCTCGGCAAAGCTATTCTCATACCAGGTCGTACCAGTCCCAACCATGCCAAATGCATCGATATATTCGCCTGTTTCGGTTCGTATTTGATAGACATCATTACCATTGCCATTAATGCCCGCTGAAGTTTGATCAGGAGCAGCAAATCCAGCATCCAACAACCCTGCTGTGCTGTAGGCAATAACCCATGATCCAGCACCGGACAATACTGTGCCAGCAGGAATCGAGGCAGCTTGGCTGGGGTCATTTCCATTGCTGCCCCGCCAAATCTGAAAACCGCCAATGTCCCGGGGTTGGGAGCTTGTATTGGTTATCTCGATGAATTTTGGTTGTCCGCCACTCCGGTTGCCATCCATGACCTCACTGATGATCAACCCGTTCACGGCACTCACTTGATCGTTTGGACTGATGGTCAGAATAAAACTGTCATTCCCATCAACCGTGGCTGAATCACCACCACTCACATTGGCGATGGTAAAAATAAAAATTTCCTGCTCCTCAGACAGATCATCATCAGTAATAAATATTTCCACGGTCTGCTGTTCATAGCTCCCGGCAGGAAAGGTCAAAAGGGTCGCTTCAAATCCAGCCAAATCTGCTGTTGTGCCAGTGCCTCCAGTCAGGTTGACCTCACATTGCGTATTCAAATCAGGGTCAGGATTGGTGATGGAAAGCTCCAGGATCACTGAGCCTGCGTCTTCTTCAACTGCCATACTGCTATGGGTAAACCCGATCCGGGTATGGGGAGCCAGTTGATCGATAAATATTGAATCAGCCCACTCCGGATGGTCAATAAAGGGGTTTCGATTCCCCTGAAAACCAAATACAACTTCATTGCGCTGCTGTTCAAAATCATCAACCGGATCCAGATTATGCCACTGTAAAAGAGTTGATAATTTGCCAAAGGTTGGCTGATAAGTAAGCGTTCCGGTAAAATCAACCAGTTCCAGATCATATACCGAATTATCAGTGTGATAGCCCGGATCATAGCGGACCACCATGTAAAACATCATGCGGGCAACATCACCCTTGACAGCATCCCTGGGTTCCCAACTGTCACTATCATAATAGCACTCGGTGGCTTCAACATGCTGCACACCCCCATTGTCAAAATCCAGAGTGCTCCGACTGGAGTTTACACTCTCGTCAGCCGGTCGCAGGTGATGACAATCAGTGTAGGCGGTATCGTTCTCAACGGGAAATCCATGCGACTTGGACCAGACGTGTTCCCGATTCCAACGATTGCTGCCATTGGCCGGTGCCTCTCCACTATTTAAAGTTTTTTCCTGTGAGCGTCCGGTATAAAGCAAAATAACATTGTCACTGTTTGAGGGGTCTTCATCGGTTTCTTTGAGAATATCCCAGACATCTGTGGAACTTGACGTGTAGGGGTATTTTAAATGATCACTAACGATATCATGCAGGGCAGATTTTAGTTCGGCTCCGCTTAATCCTTCTGCTGGTTCATAGTAATCCTGAGGAATCTGAGACCAGGCAATTACAGGGATGAGCATGATCAAACTGGCCAACCATGAATTTGACAAACTGAGAGATGATCTCTTCATGTTGCAGTACCTCTTTTTAAACTCCGGAAACATACAGTTCATTAGTCACCGGAGGACAGGATCATTCCCGCGTAGGTCTGAATATAATTAGCGCCTATTGATAAACGCTTATAATAGTAACCCACGACTTAAGTCGTGAGCTGCTCATCATCTTTGATCCAGGGAAGCGTTTCAACGGTTAATTCTATTTCAGCAGGGTCACCCGCTGGATCTGAACGTCATTACCAGAAGACAGGCGCAGGAGGTAAATGCCTGATGAAAGATCAGCACCATCCCATTTGACCGTATAGACCCCCGGTTCGGTGATGCCATCATAGAGGCTTTCCACAAACCGCCCATTCACATCAAACACTCGTAGAGACGCATTGCAATGCGTCTCTACTGGAATTGTAAATGAAACCGTCGTCACCGGGTTAAAAGGATTGGGATAGGCCGAATGTAAGGTCAAGCCAAAAGGTAACCCGGTTTCATCCCCGACAATGGATACAGGATCATAATTGGTCACAGCTACATCATCAATAATCAAATGAGCCGCCTGGTTATCGTTAAGGATCCGAATCCGAACCGATGTTGATGTGTCGTTAACAGTTAGAGAATACAGTGTATAAGTGGTACCCACATTGTAATTCTGAGTTGCGATGGTCTCGAACGTACCTCCATTTACAGCTTTCTGAACCTGAAATTCATCCGTAGCTGATCCACTTCGTTGATAATAGTAGAAAGAGATACTCCCAAGTGTATTGACTGCTGGCGTGGTAATATAGGCACCATTTGTATCATCATTTATTGCAATACAGTAATCCCCATTATAGGGAGTTCCCAAGGCGAAATTTCCCGACTGGTACAGGTTCCAGGACCCACTGGCTAACGCGAAGTCACCGTCTTCATAACTGTTGCCACTCCCTGTTTCAAAATCTTCCAAGAAATGGGTTACCGTACTTCCACCTCCTCCTGAGGTAGTGACGGATACGGTAACCTGAGCAGATTCTCCAGAGCCGTTAAATGCCGACACCCCAAATGTGTAGCTGGTTGCTTCGATCAGTCCACTTGCTTCATAGGAAGTCACATCAGTACTCAGCGTGGTCAGGAGCGAATTATCCTGATACAGGTAAAATCCGTCTTCGTCGGTGGCGTTGTCCGTCCAGGATAGTTCTATGATCGTTTCGGTGATATCCAGGGCAAATAAATCACTTGGGGCTGTTGGTGCAGGAGCTGCCCCACTCCAGATCAGTGCTGTATATTCCGGATGATCGATAAAGGGATTACGGTTATTCTGAATATCATGGATGGCATTGTTGCGATCGATCTCTTTCTGGCTCACCGGATCTGCTGCATGCCACTCCAAAAGCATATTCAAAGCCCACTCTACCAGCTGAGATCCGTTGACCATGGCATTGTTATCCCAGGAGCCATCTTCATTGAAATAACGGGTTGACATATAGAAATAATTCCGGGCAAAATCACCTTTATAGGCATCAATGGGTTCAAAAACAGTACCGGTGTATCCAGGATAACTACAGGGACCCTTTTTACTGCCATTCAGAGATGTCCAGCTGGGATTACTGGTTTCACCGTAGGGATAATTGCTGCGCTGGCCGTTTACATAACCATCGGTGGGTACCAGATGGAACATATCCGTGTACATGGGTGAACCTTCGTTGAACCAGCTTTTGGGCCAGGAATGCTCTCGATTATAACAATCGCCTTCAGCCCCGTAATTCCCGCATTGATTGGTCACGAAGGTGTATTCATAAGGAGGAGTGCCCCCTGGTACATCTGAATACATATCCCACACTTTTCCATTGGGTTTCACATCTGTCGACTGAAAGTGAGTCCACAAAGCACTATAGCTTTGAGACTGATGACCGTCGATTATGTCATGCAGGGCTTGCTGAAGCGCAGTCCCATTCAAACCTGAAGCATTGTTGTAATAGCCATTGGGTATCTGGGACCAGAGGCTGGTTATCGTGAGTGTAAATATCAATAAAAATTGTTTCATAATTCTTCCTGTAATTTGGCCGGCAAAGGTAATCTAGGAACTGCTGGATGGAAGTGCGATTTGTCATTTGGAGGTTTGGAGGTTTGGAGGTTTGGAGGTTTGGAAGTTTGGAAGTTTGGAAGTTTGGAGGTTTGGAG
>JAYEKW010000158.1 GCA_034716895.1 Candidatus Neomarinimicrobiota bacterium | reverse complement strand
TACTTTTTCTATCTGCTCCATCATTGCTGGGTTCAGGGGCTCATTCTTCCATTCTTGCCAGCTATTGGTTAGCGTTGGAAATGTAGATACAGTATGATTATCAAGAACCAGGAGTGTGTTCTCTATCCTCCCCCGTTCATGACAATAAACTCGTACGCCACGTTCTTTAGCAATTTCATAGGCAACACGATGGCTGAAAAACCGACCACTCAACATGAAAAGGACCTCTGGTTCAAATTCATCAAATACTCGGTTGAACCCGCACCATGCCAATCCGGCACTCAATAGATAGCTTCGATAAGCTCCAGCAATTTCTGCGTCCAGCATATCCAGTTCATTCATGCGAAAGTGACTGTGAACTGAAGATTCCACCCACTTCCCCAGCGGTTGATCCTGGTAGTGAGCATCCAACAGTTCCAGATTATCAAGAGAAGTAACCCATTGATCGATTTGCTTACGCTCATGCTCAGTGATATATGCGCCTAACCACTCCAGCGGCATTCCCAACTGTTTGTAGACCTGAACATGGGATTGTTGGCATATTTTACAGGACTCTGATGTTCGAGGGGCTGTGTTTACCCAATGAACATCGCAATCAGTGAAAACACCATCACACCCAATAAATTTTACCTGAGCATCCCGTATCTTTAATGAATGCCCCAAAGTGATATCATAGAGAGAATGCAGGTACCAACTACCATAAGGTGTGTAAAACAGGACTTTTGTGCTCATAAGGTGTCTCTCTTGGTGTTTATTAGGCTAATGTGAGCCATTCCTTTTCAAAGCGGCTTTGAAATAGCGTATGGTTTTTGACAATCCATCCTTCAGTGTCGTGGACGGTTCCCACCCAATCGTTTGCCGGGCGAGCGTAATATCTGGTTTGCGTTTACGAGGATCATCCTCTGGCAGGGGGCGATGCACCAATTGTGATTTAGAATTAGTAATTTCAATAATGGTTTGGGCTAGTTCCAGCATGGTCGTTTCAACAGGGTTGCCCAAATTGATGGGACCAGTAACCTCTTTGGGAGTAGCCATGAAGCTGATAAAGGCATCGATCATATCATCAACATAGCAGAAGGAACGAGTTTGCCCTCCATCCCCAAATATGGTAATATCTTCACCTTTCAAAGCCTGAATAATGAAGTTTGAGACAACTCGGCCATCATCAAGCCGCATGCGCGGTCCAAAAGTATTGAATATTCTGGCAACCTTGATCGACAGATTCATTTGTCTGTGATAATCAAAGAAAAGTGTCTCCGCACATCTCTTGCCCTCGTCATAGCAAGAACGAATACCAATGGGGTTTACATTACCCCAATATTCCTCAATCTGCGGATGTACTGTTGGATCTCCATACACTTCACTTGTTGATGCCTGGAATATCGGGACCCCAAGCCGTTTTGCGAGACCAAGCATGTTAATGGCACCATGAACGCTGGTCTTGGTTGTTTGAACCGGATCATGTTGGTAGTGGATCGGTGAGGCCGGACAGGCCAGGTTATAGATCGCATCCACTTCCAGGAATAGAGGGAAAGTGACATCGTGGCGAATAACCTCAAAGTTTTCATTATTCAACAGGTGATGGATATTCCGTTTGTTGCCAGTAAAGAAATTATCTACACATAGTACTTCATCACCTCTATCCAAGAGTTGTTCGCAAAGATGAGAGCCCAGAAACCCGCCCCCACCAGTAACCAATATTCTTTTCATTATTTCGTATTCCCTTTTGCTGACAACATTCAATTTCTTCCCAATATTTTAAGCTCTACTTGCTCTAGTATTTTTCTTTATAAAACCACTATTGAGTGAATCTCTGATAATTTTTGAGGCAGAAAAATGGTTCTTGAGACCTTTGTGATCTCATCAAAAATAACAATCCCGGTATCAATGGCGATATTTAGCGATAGACCAAGATTTTTACTGTAGTTACGATTTCTACTCTGGCCTACGTAATAGTATACTCCATCATAATCCAAGCCACGAGTAAAGGCAGGGAAACGCCCAACAGCCCTTGCATTATTCGCTTTAAGCTCACCTCGTAATGAATCCAGGACAACCAGACTTCCATTCAGGTAGGAAATATTATGCGGCATCCATAAATCAGTAATTACGGGATTTTTTACAAGATTAGTGGTTAAATCTATTTCCAAAGCAACACCATCAAAGATGTCCCTCTTCCAGTTTCCAGTATATGAGAACATGGTGACATATAGACTATTGCCAACGATACAGAGGTCATTGCAGTGATGCAGCGGCTCCTCTTCAATTTTATATTTGTTGGAAATGGATATTTCATCAATTTCGTTGAACTCTGCATCAAGGATGATGATACTGTCCCGATAACTAGATACGATGTAGAACTGATTCTTATTCTCAGAATAGGCTATTCCATGACCCCGGGTTGCCTGATTCAATTCTTTTGACGAAAGGA
>JAYEKW010000157.1 GCA_034716895.1 Candidatus Neomarinimicrobiota bacterium | reverse complement strand
CAGATTCTTGTCCTTTTGAGCATGGTCTCAATTTTATTTTCCGGAACAACTGGGAAAATTGCGGGGAAGGTTACAGATAGCACGACTGGGGAGGAACTTATTGGTGTGAATGTGATCATTTCTGAGTTGGGAGTTGGAGCTGCAACCAATATTGAGGGGTATTTTGTTATTCTGAATGTACCGCCAGGTGAATATATGTTAAACACCAATTATATCGGTTATGCTCCTGTAAGTGTCACTGGTGTGGTTGTTTCCATGGATCTTACCACAACTATAGACGTTGAGATGGGCACGGAGATGCTGGCCGGAGAAACAGTGGTCATCGTGGCTGAAAGACCCATTGTAAAAAAGGATATTGCTTCCAGTCAAACCAACATATCTGCCAGCGAATTTGTGGATATGCCGGTAAGCAGTGTTACTGACGTTGTAGGTCTTCAAGCCGGTGTTGAGGGAATGAGTATTCGTTCAGGTGGTGAGGATGAAATGATCCTCATGATGGACGGTGTCACTTTAAAGGATGATCGAACCGGTAAGCCCATCTCGGGAATTCCGCTGAGCTCAGTTCAGGAAGTCATGATCCAGTCAGGTGGATTCAACGCCGAGTATAGTGATCTACAGGCTGGATTGATCAGTGTGGTTACCAGTGAAGGCGATAAAGATAAATACAGTTTTAAATTCAGTACTAAATATAGTCCGGCAGCAGCCAAACATTTTGGACCGTCCATGTATGACCCCAATTCATATTTTCTCAGGCCCTATCTGGATGATGAGGTCTGTTGGGAGGGAACGGAGAATGGTGCCTGGGATGAACACACCCAGACATTATATCCAACTTTTGGTGGTTGGAACGCTATTTCCGCTTCCACACTGGCAGATGATGACCCCACGAATGATCTCACACCGGAAGGTGCTCAGAGACTTTTCAAGTGGCAAAGTCGGGTGGATGGAAATATTAACATACCGGACTACACCATTGATGCCGGGTTTGGTGGACCAGTACCCGGAATCAGTAAAAAGTTGGGCAACCTGAGGTTCTTCACTGCTTTTAACAGCAATCAGAAGGCTTATCTGGTTTCCCTCTCTGAGGATGCTTTCAGGGATTATATGTGGACTTTTCGTCTTACTTCGGATATTACACCCAAGACCAAGTTGAGTGTCAACACCATCGTGAAGCATATTAAGGCTTCTTCATCCAGTGGCACCGGTCAGCCCAGCTATTTTGAGGGTCTGTGGGATGTAGCGGGAATCTTTGGAAGTAGCTCTCAGCAATCAAGCAAACTGTTTTATCCTGAATACTACTGTGTAACTGAGATCAACAACCGAATGATCTCTGGAAAGCTGACCCAGATCATTTCAAGTAAGTCCTATTTTGAAACCCAGATAGAATATTCACAGACTGAATACAGCACCAATCCTGGAGATGTTCTGGATCGCACACGCGATAATGACATCTTTCCTGGTGATGCAGAATATCTGGCAAATGATGCCCCCTTTGGCTTTGAATGGCGAGCCAATGAATCGATCGGTGGTATCTTCATGATGGGGATGAAAAGTAATTCTCGCGATAGCACCATAACCTCCCGATTTAAGATCAAATCTGACTATACTAACCAGATCAATCGTTACAATCATATCAAAACAGGAGTTCAGGCAGAATTCTTTAATTATGACATGAATTATGGTGCTGTTAATCCAGCGCTTCCAGATGGACGACCCTGGTCAAAATGGAGTCGTAATCCATATCAGTTAGGCATATATATTCAGGATAAAATGGAATTTGATGGATGGATCGCAACCATTGGTTTGCGGGGAGAATATTTTGACCCCAATTCTGATTGGTATGATGTGAGTCCCTTTGAGAGTTCTTTCTATTCCTCGAATTATGATCCGGATCTGGAGGATGAGATCCCAACCAAACCTGCCAAAGGCTCGTTCACTGTTTTACCCAGATTGGGTATTTCACACCCCATCACCACCACTTCGAAATTGTATTTTAATTATGGACACATGCGCCAAAGGTTCAATCCAGACAATCTGTTTGGTGTGCGCCGTGTAACGGGGTATCGGATCAGTAGTGTGGGTGATCCAGAACTACCCATGGAAAAGACAGTTGCCTACGAACTGGGCTATGATCAATCATTGTTTGATGCCTATCTGTTACATGTTTCAGCTTATTACAAAGATAAAAGCGATCAATCAGGAACCATCAGCTACTATAGTGCTGATGGTACTGTGAGTTATGGTCGCTACTCCAATAATTTCTATCAGGATATTCGTGGAGTTGAATTCGAAGTACGCAAACGCCGGGGTGACTGGCTCACTGGCTTTGTAAATTACACCTATTCTGTTTATAGCTCAGGTAGATTCGGTGTTCGTCGGATGTATCAGAATCTATCAACCCAACGCGAATACGAAGCCAATGTTGTTAACCAGAAGCAGTATAAACCTTTACCACTCCCAAAGCTGAAATATTCGGCCACCCTGCATACTCCCAGACTTTTTGGACCAAAGCTGGTTGGCATGAATCCATTGGGTGGCTGGAACATGGCTTTTACCGGTCACTGGCGGGCTGGTTCTTATGCTACTTACGGTAAGGTTGAAGGGATTGTCAATAATGTGCGCTGGAAAGATTCATATAATGTAAATGCCAGCCTATCCAAGACCGTCAAGTTCAACAAACTGCGGATAACATTTTTAGCTGATGCCTATAACCTGTTCAATTTCAGGCATCTGTCCATGTCCGGTCTTGGGGTTCCAATTTCCAGGGTCTATTATGAGGAATCATTGCATTTCTCTGAAGCAGTTTATGATGAGCTTGGTGAAAAACATATCGCCGGCGATGATCGGATGGGCGATTTTCGTGAAACTGATATTGCCTATCAGCCCATGGAATGGCTGGGAGGCTTGCTGAATAGTGCCGGTGAGACGATCAACGGCAAGGATGGCGTTTATTACTGGGTTGACTCCGAGTCTGATTACATGCACTTTTCTGAGGCAGATGGTTGGACCGCCGTTCCCGATAGCGATATTGACCACGCGCTGGATAATAAGGCTTATATCTATAATCCGCCCAATGAATCATTCATGTTTCTGAGTCCTCGTGATATTTATCTCGGGTTCAGAATGTCCTATGATTTCTAAATTGACACTAATATTAGTAATATTTAAAGGTTGACTATGAAATTTCTAAATCCGAAAGCCGCACCGTCCTGGTTACGGTTTGCTGTTTTGGCCAGTGTGATGATAGTGTTCACCACGGTTTCGTTCGCTGCCGAAGTTCGCTGGATAAAAGTTGGGGATCTGCATAATTTCTACCAGAAAATTGGCTGTGAGCCAGAATCAGATTATGGAAATGAGCAGCAGTTTGGTCTGATGTGGCCGGCATTCTATGAGAATCAGGATATGTTGGCAGCTCGTGGATTCTGGATTGCTGTCAAGGACTATTATGATCCGGTGGTCGGGGTTCAATACGAATATAAAATTGCCCATGCTGGACCCAGACCAAGGGTGGAAATTGCCACCAGTGAATTTATGCCCGTTGAAGGAGGCTTCGGCATGATTGGTCGCTTTGCAGCACCTGCCGTGGTCGTGGATGGCGAAGATGCTTCTGATCTGGTTTGGGATGACAACGTGGATGTCTGGGATCCCACCCTGCCATCTGATAGAATGATCTACAATCGCGTGAATACATCAACTGGAATCAGCATGGATCGTAAAATCTATGGCTATAGTCAGGACTATTATGACGATTTCTTTGTATATGAATATGTTTTCACCAATACTGGTATTTGTAATGTTGATGGGAGTATTACACATTCTGAAACTTTGGACAGTGTTTATTTTCACTGGCAGTACCGCAATGCTTTAACACGTGAAGGTAATGTTGAAGGTTCTGGCATTGATTGGCGCGGAAGACGTGGTTGGGGAACTCCTCAGAATTGTCGTTGGGGTCGCCAGACCATGAATGATGTGATCGGTGAAGATCCCAATAATCCGGTTACCAGTTCCATCTACCCTGAAATGGGTGAAATGAGTTACGACGAGTACGATTATGATGGCAATATAATGCGGGCTTTCTATTCCTGGCATGGTCGCCATTCGGATCTCTCAACCATTTATGACAACATTGGCTCTCCAAATTACCAGGGTCATTTACCCGATGGAATGCTGGGAGCTTCACAATTTACCGGCGTTGTAGTGCTGCATGCTGACACCTCACCAACTGACCCTACAGATGATATTTATCAACCTACAACCTCCCAGAAGATCGAATCAAACGATGCTGCCACAGTCAATAATGATCAGTACAGCTCGATGCGTATGAAAACGGAGTACCAGTCATTTGTATCGGCAGGTCATGAAAATTTGAGTCAAGCTGAGCAAGTGGTAGAGGCAAATGTCTTTCCGAATCAGTTTTCCATCGCGGGTGGTTATTCACAATCCTGGTCATTTGGACCCTATACATTAGCACCTGGGGATAGTGTGCGGATTGTGTTGGCAGAAGGTGCCGGAGGTCTTAGCCGTGAGCGTAATTATGAAGTGGGTAATAATTGGTATCGTACTTATGAATTAGGTGAATCTCCTGATCTGGAATTGCCGGATGGCTCACTCACTTCAGATCCTGATGAATACAAGAATGCCTGGGTTTACACCGGTCGTGACTCGCTCATGGAAACTTTTGCCAGGGCGCGTGACCTGTATAATAATCAAGCGTTGGAGCTCGGTGATAATAGACCACCTGAGCCACCTGCTTCCTTTATCATTGAATCACAGGGTACTCGTATTCTCCTGAATTGGGCGGACAATGCTACTTTCCATCCAAAATTTGAAGGATATCGACTTTATCGCGCCAAGGGTACCAAATATGATACTTACGAAGAGATCATGGATTGCAATCTAACTGATAATAATGTGGTTCAAGAGTACTCGGACATCAGCGCCGAAAGAGGCCAATTGTACTTTTACTACATTGTTTCATACGATAACGGGGATCATCCCGGTGAATTTTACGAGGGGGTTCAGTTGGAAAGCAGCCCCTTTTACACCAGGACCAACAAGGGTGCGACCTTGTTGAGACCACCGGCTGATAACCTGGACAATATTCTGGTGGTACCCAATCCTTATAATATTCGAAACCGGAATCAACAATGGGTCGGTGCTGAAAACACAATTCAATTCTGGAATTTACCCGAAGCTTGTACGATCAAGATATTTACTGAACGGGGCGACCTGATCTACACCCATGATCATGCCGGTATGGGTGTATCAACCTGGAACCTGTTGACATCTTCACGTCAGATCGTAGTGAGTGGAGTATATATCGCAACTTTTGAAGCACCTTCCGGGGAAGTTGTTTATCGCAAATTCATCATTATCAGGTAATCCTGAACTGAGCAAATGGAGATAGATCCATGAATACCATCCAAAGCAAAATAATCAAATATCTTATCCTGGCTTTAGTAGCACTCACTTTCATTACTTGCGAGGACTTTAAGGATGAGACCTATGAACTCAGCGAGATTGATGCTCGGGCAGTTGCTTCTCTAAGTGATACCGTCAGCTTTCCTCTGGGTTTTTCCACCGGGAAGATGTGGCAGGTCAGCTATGATAGCACACTATCACTGGCGGATGTTTTGACCGACTACTATCAGATGACCACTGATACCACCTTTGGCGCAGATACAACAGGCGTAGATACCATAACCTCAATTGATAGTATCTATCATTTCATCTACACAAATGACCTGGATATAAACGAAACATTTGTGATCGAATTCCCTGGAAGTGGAGACACAACTCTGGTTTATGACACAACTTTTTCGGTTATCGATACACTCACAGAAACGAATATGGATACTTCTAACTATTCCAAGGATATTCTGTTAAGCCGACTCTATGATCTGCCATTTGTTATCTTAAGCAAAACAATAACAGGTGTTAAGGATACAATCAGGTCAGGTATCACCACAACGGATCCAAGTTTGGAAGAGTTGTATTCAGCTCTGGCAAGTCAGGAACTCAGAGTAGCAGTAAACGATACTTGCTATGCCGTGGCAATCCCTGGAGCCACAACCAACAGCTACAATCTGTTTGCAAGTGACAATTCCAGTAGCATTGTAATGTATGGTTTGGGTCTGGTCAGAGTAAATCTGTACAGGTTAAGTGGCAACCAGCTTGAACTTGTGGAAGTTCAGAATATGAGCATTAGTCCTGAACTGATCGCTGGTTATTACGAAGTAGTACCAGCCACTCAGGATGAAACTGCCTATGCGAAACCAGTGATCAAGTTCCGTTATGCCTGGGATTTGGATCAGGATACCTATTTAATTGAATATGAACGGGAGGAGACTGCCACAAGTAATTCTTTCCGGGTTGTCATTCTGCGTGATGAATAAAACGATTGCCGATTAAGAGGACTATAAAATGATTAAAACACCAATATCGGTACTACTTGTTAGCTTGCTGCTGATCCCCACGATCTTCGCAGAGGATAAGCTGGCTCAGACTGGATTTCAGTTCCTCAGTGTGACCAGTGATGCACGAGGAGCTGCCATGGCTGGGGCCATGACCACGTTGCCGACACAATCCAGTGCACTCTATTTCAATCCGGCTGGATTAGCTCTGATGGACAAAGCGGTTGATATTACAGCCAGCCAGAATCAATGGATCGCAGATATCATGCATAACGCCATCAGTGTTGCCATCCAACCCATGGGGGGGCGTGTTGGCGTTATTGGCTTTTCAGCCTTGAGTGTGAATTATGGTGATATCCAAGGTGCTTCAGTTTGGCCCATTGAAGCTGGCGGTATTGAAACTCATATTATTCAACCTTCAGCCATAACCCTGGGTGCAGGATACGCCTATCGTTTATCCAATCGCTTTTCTGTTGGACTCCAGATCAAATACGCCGCTCAGCAATTGGGCAAAAGCGTGATTGAAATTGATGATAGCCTGAGTGTGAAAAAGAATATGACTGAGGCGACAGCTTACGATTTTGGGACTCATTTTGACACTGGGTACAAAGGAATCGCGTTTGGAATGAGCATTCGTAATTTCTCAAACGAAATTGCGTATGAGGAAGAGAATTTTCAACTTCCCCTGACTTTCACCATGGGTCTTTCCACAGATCTAACCAATTTTATGCCGCAGTTCTCGGATCAGCACGCCATGCTTCTCAGCGTTGATGCTGTTCATCCCCGCTCATATCCGGAACATTTCAATATTGGACTGGAATACACCTTTATGGATCTCCTGAGTTTGAGAACGGGTTATCTACACAGCCGGGATGAACGTGATATGACCTTTGGGTTTGGTCTTGAGTATTTTGGAATAGTTCTGGACTATGCCTACATACCGTTTGGTATTTTTAATGATGTTCAGGTGATAACCGCTAGATTTTCATATTGATGCGGCGAGAATGATCAAAATAGACTTTACGTGGGAGTAAAACTTAATGAAAATCAATAGAATCATCCTCAGCTCAATTTCAGCCATCTGTCTTATCGGCATGATGGGTTGTATTGATAATGATTACCCTGATAAGATCTGGGATCCCTCAGATGAGGGAGATGTACAACCGGTCATCACAGCCATTGATCCACCGGATGGATCATTTGACGGAATCGGTATTGTTACCATTACCGGCAATAATTTTGGCGCTAATTTATCACATATTCAGGTGACCTTTAATGGTAAGGTAGCTAGAATTGATACCAATTTATCAACTGAGGGATCACTGGTAGTGGGTGTTCCCGTGGTGATCACAGATTCTGATATCAACGAAGTTGATTCTGTTCAGGTCATGGTCAGTGTTCAGGGAGCCTTTCTTGGAGGCGTATACAGTGGCGTATTCAAGCTTGAACGGGCTGCTATTACCTGGGGTGAATATGGAACCGGTGACCCACATACTGTTGCCTGTGATGCGGATGAGAACACCTACATTGCCACAAATGAAAAATTGATCTTTAAAATTGATCCCGACGGGAATAAAACCGACTATGCTTCTGGTTTACCCAGTGTGACAACCGGCATGAAATTTGGACCTGGCGGATATTTGTATTATTCCAGAAATTATAAAAAGATATACAGAATTCCCCCAGGGGGCGGAGCAAAAGAGACCTATATGGCTTTCAGTGGGAAAGTCTATGACATAGATTTTGATCAAAATGGTAATCTTTTTGCCGCTGGTAAGGGTGACTCCATATTCTGCGTTACTGACAGTATCGATAGGGGTGTTGTTGGTTATGTTGATTATGAATTCACAGCCCTCAAGGTTTACAACGATTATGTATATGTTGCTGGAGAATATGTTGGCCTGGATGCCCAGGTTCCCGTGTGGGGCATTTGGCGGAATCCGATCACAAATGCTTCTGGTGATCTGGGAGCTTCAGAATTGGTCTTTGATTGGGCCGCCTACGTCGGTGAAGATGGTCCCGGGATAGAATCCATGGTCATATCAGCCTCAGGACAACTGTATGTAGGTGCCAAAGAACTCTACGGAGACAACGGCTATGAGGCTGGAAATGCGATCACGATTGTAGATCCTGCCAGCGGAAGTGCTGAGCCATTTTACACGGCTGTCTTATCCGTACCGGCCACCTATCTATGCTGGGGAAATTCAAAATACATCTATTGCTCACGCTACCTGGATAATCCTGATGCAGAAGGTGCTCCAGAGAGTGGAATCTTTAGAATTGCCCAACCTGAGTTTGGGGCAAGTTATTTTGGTCGAGAATTATAATTAACAATAAATTGTGGCTTAATCAGTTTTAAGCAATTAGTTTATTAAGGAAACAAACCAACAGAAGGAGAAAAGAATGAAGAAGATGTTACTAGTAGTATTGGTTCTTGCTGTCTTCGGCTCACTGGCCATTGGTCAGGACTGGGGCTGGACAGGAACAATACCGCCAGATAGTGCTGGCACAGGTTGGCCTGCATCCTACGGCCAGGGTATGGCTGTTGATGGTGCCGGTAAGATTTGGTACACCAGCTATTACTCAGCCGATTCCGTTGATGTCGGTGATGGTGTTATGGAGTCTTGTCGGGCTATTTATGTATTCAATCCTGATGGTACTCAAGCATCATTTTCACCCATCAAGACTATCACAGTTGATGGTGTCGAAGATACGCTATGGAATTCAAATCGTGGCTTAAGAACTGATCCTGATGGCAACATTGTGGCTGGTTCATGGTGTGTTTATTATCGCATCAATCATACCACTGGTGCAGGTATGCAGAAATTGCTGCCTTTCCCAAGTACTGATCCAGAAGCTGGTCCCTGGGATGGTGAATCCATTACAGCAGCAGCTTTTGATGCAGACGGTAACCTGTATACCAACATGGTAGTTGCAGGCGGCAATCCCATCAAAGCCTTTGATACTGATTTCGAACTCCTTGATGAGTTGGTAAGCGGTGACTACTGTACTGGTTATTCCAGAACCATTGAAGTATCTGCTGATGCTAATGATATCTATTTCTGTTCATTTACCAGCGGCAATGGGGTTATTAAGTTTCATAGTAATGACGGTCTTGATGGTGACTATTTAACTCAGATCGATACTGTTTTGCGTGGAATGGCCGTAGAAGCTACTGGCTGGCAACCCGTTACAAATTATCTCTGGGCTGGCAATTCAGGTGGAGCAGGCTGGACCAATTGTGGTTTTTATGCCTATGATCCTGTTTCTGGCAATATCATGGATAGTCTTTTTGTTCCTGGTGCTGCTGACTTAGGCGCCAAACCACGTGGGATTGATTTTACCAGTGATGGCAATATTGCTTATGTTACCTTTTTCAATTCTTGGGATACCGACGCTATCTACCGGTTGGAAAAAGGCGCGACTGGTGTCTGGGAACATACAGACACTTTCGCACATGGATATAAGCTGTCTGCCAATTATCCCAACCCCTTCAACCCCAGCACAACCATGGATTATGTCCTGACTGATGCCGGTGTTGTTGATTTTCGTGTATACAACCTTAAGGGTGCTGAAGTATCAGTATTAACTCAGGGTTATCAAGCCGCTGGTGAATATTCAGTGACTTTTAATGGCAGTAACCTGGCCTCGGGTGTTTATATCGCCAAACTGAATGTTAATGGTATTATTTTAACCAAGAGCATGACGTTAGTTAAATAACACTCACTTACATGTTTAATAAAAAAGGCGAGGGTGACCTCGCCTTTTTTAATGAAGTGCTAATCCTGCAACTGCTTCAGCTTGCGTTTCGCTTTATCATATCGTTTTTGTTCCCCTCGGGCGTGAGCTCCTTTAAAACGAACCCCCTTTGAGACGTACATGAGTAAAAAAGCAGCAATAAAGACTGCCATTGAGATAATGGATAAGATGAGGATTGTTTTCAACACGATAGGATCCTTATGATTATTGTCTGCTGAATGACAAGTAATACCATCTTTAATAAAAGTCAATGAAATTTGCGGTTGGTACACCAAAGTTACTTATACCAATTTCAGTTCTAAAGGGTCTATTAATTTCAAAATATTTTAGTGTTATACGATCTTCATGTTTTTTGCATAGCCATAGCTATGGATAAAATATTAAGTGAAGTATAACGGTAAAAGATGAAGAAATTACAGGCCATTTGGAGCTGAATTTGGTATTACTTGCCATCACTTCAGGATTAACTTGTCTCCCGTTAATACTTAT
>JAYEKW010000156.1 GCA_034716895.1 Candidatus Neomarinimicrobiota bacterium | reverse complement strand
AGTGACCCCCAAACCTCATTGAACTCAATAACTTAGAAACTCAGAAACTCACTAACCATATCCTTTAAAACCACCGATCCCTTCGATACGATCTTCGCTCCACTCAGGTCACTCAGGGTTCGGCACTCCAGCCCAAAAACTCACAAAACTCACAAATCAAACCCCTATTCCAACCCTAGCTCCTGCTTGATCTCCTGCGTCCACAAGGCATAACCAGCTTCATTCATGTGGAGACCATCTTCACCGAAGATTTCAGAACGAGGAGTACCATCTGCTCCTAACATCGGGGTGAAAACATCGATGTAGAACAAATTTTCCTGTTGTTCAGTATGGGCTTTGATCAGGGCATTTGCCTTGGCCATATTTTCCAGATGCTGGATGCGAGCCAGACTGGGTTTAATGGAAATAAAGAAGAGGGGTAATTCAGGCCACTTCGTGCCAATAGTGGTGACAAAGGTTTTATAGTCAGCCAGTACCTTATCCGGTGTTTTACCTGATGCGATATCGTTATCTCCCTCATAGATCACTACAGCATTGGGATGATAGGGAAAGACCAGGTCATTGAGGTAATAATTTAGATCAGACATATGGGAGCCGCCCATCCCGCGATTGATCACATTGAGTTCCGGGAAATCATCAGCCAGCGTTTTCCAGCCGTGAATACTTGAACTCCCAACAAATAAAACTGAATTGGTACGTGGTTTCTTAATCTTATCAGCTGCTTTGTAGCCATCAACCACTTCAGTGAAACGCAGGGGGTCAACAATAATTTCTTTCGGCGCAGCCAGGGGTTTTAACCCGCAACTGCCAAGCAACAGCATTGAAAAAACAGTCAAGAATAAAACGGTAGTAAGGCGTTGATTGAGGTGATTCATAGTCATGATCGCATGCTCCAATTAAGATTCAGATATTTGAGAGTTACATTATCGCTAAATATGAGAGAGGTCAAGGGTGCAATCAATTATAAAAAGTGAATTGTCCACAATGATCCAGAAAAAAATGGGAAATGGAATCTGTGAGCATTTTTTTCGACTTTCAACCAGGCTTCGCCTATCGGCTACGCCCTGGCAAGCTTTCTACCAGGCTTCGCCTATCGGCTACGCCCTGGCAAGCTTTCAACCAGGCTTCGCCTATTGGCTATGCTCTGGCAAGCTTTCAACTTTCGACTATTAAAACCGCTTATCAGCCCGATGGCTCCTAAAATGGTGAGTTTTACCTTCCAGCCAGCCGACTTTCAACCCTTCAGCATGATCCACATCCGGGATAAATGGCTTAATATCCAAGAGGGGCGTGCCATCTAGAATATCAAGTCCACTGACCTTTAAGGTTTCATCCTCGATGGAGACCAAATCCACCAGGGAGAGTCCGATGGGATTCGGTCGGGAAGGAGCCCGGGTAGCAAATACTCCACGAGTCTGGTCATCCAGATAGGGGGTCACCTCAAGCTTGAAGCCCTCCATGGCGTGAAAGTGGTAGATCAACCAGATTTTGGAAAAACCGGCTAAATCTTTCAATCCATTTTTGAACGCGGGAAAGATCTCCACCTTGCCTTCTGACCGTTTTAAGCGGCTGGGCTGGATCGGAGTGCCAACCTTGGTCTTATGCTCTGAGTGAATAATTCCAATGGGTGTAAAGATAACAGGTTTCATGAAAAAGGACCTCCAATAAAGAAATCTTGCACGGAAGAAAATACCTGATCCGGCTGCTCAGCATGGAGCCAATGACCGGCGTGTTCAATCGTAGCGAGTTGAGCCAATGGAAAATACTGCAAAATATCCGGGGTGAGGTCCGGGTCAAGATAACTTGAGTCAGCTCCGCGTAGAAAAAGAACTGGACCCATAAACAGATCCTGCAGATCCAGAGCAGCAATTAGATCTTCATAGTGCTCAATCAGGGCGCTGTGATTGAATTTCCAGGCGAAGCTGTCATCAACCCGACGCATGATATTTTTCAGAAGAAATTGACGAATAGGGGCGATCTTGATAAATGTTTCAAGCGCCTCTTGAATTTCCTGCCGCGACGAATAGTCCCCAGGATCCATGGTTTTAAGTGCCCCCAAGATGGCCAGGTGTTGTCCAGCTACCCGGCCTACGCCAATATCCAGGATAACTAATCCAGCAACTTTATCAGGATGGAGAGAGGCCTGCAGAAGCGCCACCTTACCACCCATGGAGTGGCCAACGATATAGACCATTCCCAGTCGTTGTTGTTCAATGAATTGATCCAGATCCTGAGCCATCTCAGTATAATCCATGGCCGATTCATGAGGGGAGCTACCGTGATTGCGTTGGTCAAGCGCATAGACCGTAAATGAAGTCCCCCAACGTTTGGCTAAAGTGTGCCAATTATCAGAAGACCCAAATAGGCCGTGGAGAATGATGAGGGGTGGACCTGAACCATATTTTCTATAGTGGAGTTTCACCATATCATTTTAGGCGTTGACGGCTAATTGTTTGGTGGAGAAATAATAGCCACAGATGATGCCTACACATTGAAATGAAAATAGATGCAGTCATCTTCCTGAACGATATACTCCTTACCCTGTAGTGTGATCAGCCCCTTTTCTTTCAGGGCTTTTTCAGAGCCGTGGATCATCAGATCGTCAAATTTGAAGATGGCCGCTTTGATAAAACCTTTCTCAAAATCAGTGTGGATCTCCGCAGCCGCTTTTGGGGCTGTGGACCCCTTGTGAATGGTCCAGGCTCGCACTTCTTTTGGTCCAGCCGTATAAAAGGACTGCAGGTGCAATAGATCATAGGCTCGGTGGATCAGTTTATTCAAACCCGGCTCTGGTAGACCGTACTCTTCACAGAACTCAAATTTTTCATCTTCATCCAGCAAGGCGATCTCTTGTTCCAGTTTGCCGCATAGTCTTAATGCTCCAGCGCCAGTTTTTTCAGCATAGTCAAAGAGACGCTGAGTCAGGTCGCTGCGAGTCTCAGCCAGGATCTCATCTTCATCAACATTCGCAACATATAGAATGGGTTTCATGGTCAGCAGGAAATAACCTTTCACCCGCTTCAATTCTTCCTCATCAAACTGCATACTGCGCACCGGGTTGATCTCATCCAGATGCAAGTGAATGCGGCTCAGGAGGCTTTCATCAGCTTTCGCATTTTTATCCCCGGAACGCGCTATTTTGGTAACTCTGTGCAGTTGCTTTTCCACTGAATCCAAATCTTTGATGATCAGTTCACTCTCGATGGTTTCCACATCACGGATCGGATCAATCGAACCTTCAACATGAGTGACATTTTCATCCTCAAAACAACGTACCACGTGCACCAGGGCGGTGACCTCACGAATGTGCCCTAAAAATTGATTTCCCAGACCCTCACCTTTGCTGGCACCTCGCACCAGGCCCGCGATATCTACAAATTCCATAACTGCCGGAGTGATTTTCTCCGGTTCATAGATCTTGGCCAGAGCCTTGAGCTTGTGGTCTGGAACCGGGACTATTCCCATGTTGGGGTCAATGGTGCAAAACGGGTAATTCTCTGCCGGGATATCTGAAGCGGTCAGCGCATTGAAGACTGTTGATTTGCCAACGTTGGGCAGCCCCACAATTCCACAGGTTAAAGCCATATTTCTTTCCTTCTAAGCAATTATATAACCAAGAGATATTGGTATTTATTAACGATTTAACAATTCAACATTGATTTCTATCTGATGCTTGGGTCGAATCTCAGCCAGCAGGATAGTACGGGTACTGCTAAAACGCTCATTTTCCATGTCTTCACGCATACGCTTTTCAACCTTTGCATAATCCAAAGGGAACCGATGTCGCTTTAACAGTTTCACCAGCGTCCAATTTTGCTGAAAGAGCACCGGTCCACCCATGGTACCAGTGGAGATACGCTTTGCCAATTGATAAAGTGGAGTATCCTGATCAGCTGCGGTTACCCACCTCTGATCATCACTGGGATTGGTTGTGATAATGCCATTACGCAATTGATAAAGCGCTTTGAGTGCGGTGGTGCTGTCTGAAAAGACGAACAGGTCGACCAATAGACTGTCAGGAGCATGATAACGATCTAATTGATGGGTCTTGTAGTAAGTTCTCAGGTCAGATTCAGTAAACACCAGCGTATCTGCTATCAAATTGACATAGGTGTCTGCCAGTAGCTGGTCCTGATGGTCTCCAACCTCTTCCAGAACAGCCGGGTGGCGATCCAGATCGAGACGTTTAGCTTCCCGGCCTAACATTTCATTACGGATCAGATTGGAAGCAGCCACATATAGATTTCCCTGAAGTACAGCACGATTGAGCTCAGGCAAGCGATCGAGAATTTCAAGGACACTCCAATCTTCACCATTTACGCTGAGCAGGGTTTCTGAATGCAATGATTCCAGGCTGGGACCTGTTCCATTAGATTCTGTAGTATTCAGAGAGCTTAGATCAGTTGATTCTAACCGTTCTTTAACCAATGGCCAGACCTGCATAGTGATCTCCCGGTTGAACTCGATCTTAAATTGTTGCATGAAGTCATTGATAACCTGTTTTCCCAGAACATTTTCTCGTCTCTCAATGATCTTTTTTTGGATCAGATCCCGATTTTTCTGAAAATCATCCTCTGTGATAAATAATTCTTCCTGGGTATCGTCTATGGCGAGAATATGCCAACCATATTGACTTCTAACCGGTTCTGAGATCCGTCCTGGCTGTAAATTGTATACCGTATCTTCCAGGGTCTCGTCCAAATCACCAAAGGTGATCCAGCCCAATGCTCCGCCACTGCGGGAAAGCAGGGTATCGCTGAAAACATCCTGGGCCAAGGTGTAAAATGTCTCTGATCCATTCTTCAGGCGCAGGGCATAGTCACGTATCTCTGATTCTGAATCAGCAAACAGATGTCGGGTGAAAATGGCTTTCTGTCCGCGTGCAAACCCCGTTCTCAGATCCTGTTCAGTGGGGTATTCAAGCTTATCCCTGACCCATTTTTGGTAAAGTTGGCGAGACATGGCTTGTTGCTGGATTCGATCATGCATGCGTTGGATATGGAGGCTGGTATCTAGTTGGGCAGTTCGAGCTACCTGAGCCAACAACCTTTGACCGATCAGATAATTGAGGACCTCATCCCTGGTCTCCTCGCTATCAAATTTATCACCATACAGTAAAATCGGGAGATAAGTGCGTTGAAAACTGGTTTCAGTGATCCCCTGGTTATCAATAGTTGCAATGATCACTTTCCGGTTATCTGTGACCTGCTCTTCCTGAGAACAGGCGCTAAAAATTGCAAGCAGGAGCGGAAGCAATAGGCTTGAAACTCTGATCATGTTTCTACTGTCTCACACAGCTTCTCAAACCGCATCAGATTTTCCACCGTACCCAGCGCGATCAGCTTGTCGTTAGCTAAAAATTTGTAATGAGGATCAGGATTGAAATTAGCTTCACCGGTTATTTGTTCAATGGCAGTGATGATGATATTGAAATTCTTTCTGATCTCCAGATCAATGATTGACTTACCCTCAGCCTGGGAATCGGACATAATGGTTATCGTCTCCAGAGCCAAATCCAGATTACCCCGATTCAGGATCAGCTCGATAAAGTCCACTACACCAGGTGCCATGGCTTGTCTGGCTAATTTGGTGCCGGCAGCCTCATAGGGATTGATCACCTTGTCAGCACCAGCCCGCTTCATTTTGGGGATGGATTCGGGAACAGTTGCCCGTGTTAAAATGAATAGGTCGTTTTTTAGACTTCTGGCCGAAAGGGTTAGGAATAGATTGTCCTGATCATCCTTTAGCACGCCAATGAGAGTTTTGGCTCGCTCAACCCCGGCCTTGAGCAGTATCTCATCCTGAGTTGCATCTCCCTCAATAAAGATAAGTTTAGGGTGGAGTACCACTGTTTCTTCATCCACTTCCTTCTCGATAACTACAAACTTTTCACCGGCATTACTGAGTTCCTTGGCAATGGATTGACCCATTCGACCAAACCCGCAAAGTATAAAATGATCTTTTAATCTCTTGACTCGTTTCGCCATGCGAAATCTCCTGTAGCGTTTAAGGTCAACGGCTTGCTGGGCGATGTTGCCGGCGATCAGGAAGAAGACACCAATCCCGGAAAACATGATAATGATGGTCCACAGACGTCCCAGATCTGACATCGGCCAGATCTCTCCAAAGCCAACGGTTGCCAAGGTGATGGCAGTCATATAAAAAGCTTCGAACCAGCCCACTTTCTCGATCAACTCATAACCGATAGTACCGATAAAGACGATACCCAACATGGTCAGAACCAATTGTGTAATTCGCGTATTTAACATGCCTGAATAATAGGACAAGGATCTGCTAATTGAAAATTGTAAAATTATTAATTATAAATGAATCCGAGGCTTACAATTGTGTCGGCAAGAGGTTGGATGAAAATTGTAAGTGGTGGCAAATTTTTATATGATGGGAGCCCGATCAAGTCGCCTTTAACCTTCAAAACATAAACCTCTTCAGTCTGACCTCTCTCTTTCAGACCCGCATCTTTCAGTTTAGATTGCTTGCTCATGAATATTGAAATCGTCATTAAGAAATTTATAATAGAAAAACAATTTGAACGGAGTATGTATGTCAAAAATCGTTGATGTTTTTAGTCGTCAGATCATGGATTCCCGCGGCAACCCCACAGTTGAAGTCGATGTATACCTGGAAAGTGGTGCTTTTGGTCGAGCGGCTGTGCCATCAGGAGCTTCCACGGGTGAACATGAAGCTATGGAGATGCGGGATGGAGATCAATCCAAATACCTTGGTAGAGGTGTCACCAAAGCGGTAGCAAATGTGAATGATATTTTAGCCGGAGCTGTTATCGGTATGGAAGCTGTGGAACAGCGGGCAGTTGATGAAAAGATGATCGCAACTGATGGTACAGAGAACAAATCAAAGCTGGGCGCTAACGCCATCCTGGGTGTTTCCCTGGCTACAGCCAAAGCAGCTGCCATGGATTTTGACCTGACCCTCTACGAGTATCTGGGCGGTGAAGATGCCACCCTTTTGCCGGCACCCATGATGAATATCCTCAATGGGGGAGAACACGCAGACAATAATGTGGACTTTCAGGAATTTATGGTTTTCCCTCTAGGCGCTAAAACTTTTGCACAAGCACTGCAGATGGGCGCTGAGACTTTCCATCAATTGAAGGCAGTGCTCAAGTCAAAGGGCATGAATACATCTGTTGGTGATGAAGGTGGTTTTGCTCCCAATCTACGATCCAATGAAGAAGCGGTGGAAGTCATTCTGGAAGCCATCGAGAAAACAGGGTATAAGGCGGGCAAAGACCTGTTCATTGCTCTGGATGTGGCCTCCAGTGAGATCTACGATTCCAAGACTGGTCTGTATTCTCTGGCCGGAGAAGGCCGTACGCTGAATGCAGATGAAATTGTTGATTTTTATGCTGATTGGGTGGCCAAATATCCCATCGTATCTATTGAAGACGGCATGGATGAAAATGATTGGAAAGGCTGGCAGAAACTGTATGCCAAGCTGGGTGACAAGATTCAATTAGTAGGTGATGATCTCACAGTGACCAATCCGATCAGACTTCAGAAAGCTATCGATATGAATGCCATGAACAGTATCCTCATCAAATTGAATCAGATCGGGACCCTGACCGAGACCCTGGATACGATCAAGCTGGCTCACGAGCATAACATGACCTGTGTTATTTCGCACCGCTCTGGCGAAACCGAAGATACGACTATCGCAGATCTGGCGGTAGCCACTGGTGCCGGGCAGATCAAGACTGGTTCAGCTTCACGGAGCGATAGGATCGCTAAATACAACCAGTTACTGCGAATCGAAGAAGAATTGGGTGACCTGGCTACTTTCAAAGGCTTTAAGGCACTCAACCCCAAATAGGAAAAACATGACCAAAAAACGGTCACGCCGAGCTAAGACTCGCAAAACTAAACACTTTGGTGGCATCTTTGAAAACAAGCTTGCCTGGATTTCTGCGACGATCATTTTATTGATCCTCATTCAATTGTTTGTCCTGCACGATGAAGGTATATATAGCTTGATGCAGCTCAAACAAGAGATCAAGGACATGGAATCTCATATTACGCGTTTGGAAATTGAAAAAGCAGAATTAGAGAGTGAACATGACCGCTTACTGAATGATCCGGATTACCTCGAGCGTATTGCCCGGGAACGTTTTCGCATGGCCAAACCAGGTGAAAAAGTTTTCCATGTGGTTATCGAATCCAAACCGGCTGGTCGGGGACAGTAGTATGAAAATATGGGTCTGCTTGAAGACTTTTCAGTTTTCACAAGAAGAATGAAATGGCTTTGCGAGGGCAATATGATCGCTTCCTGTCCAGGGTTTGTCAAAAAGATATGTTGGGAAACAGTTCCGCACTGGTAACCACTCAAAACGCACCGAAAATATCAAACCTGGTAAACCAAAGATCTGGTGAACGATCTCTGCTTGCACCTGTTTTGAATATTCTGATAGTGTTCGTTTTCCTGCTGACCACTCCCCAATTTGTCCAGGGGTCAGATCAGGATTCCCTGGCCTACGTTTTCAGACAGGATAATCTCTCAACCAATAATGACCTGCAACTCAACTACAAAATTGGTCTGGATCGTAGTACTCTGCTTATTTCCGATGTCATTCGATACAAGGTATTTGCCTACAAAAATAGCATTACACAGGGAGAACAGTTTTCAATAGAACACCGACTGCGCAGTGATTGGTCCTGGGGAGCAGATCGCAGAAAAAGTCTGCGTCTGGAGAGTAATCAGTATCAGGATCACCGAACCGGGTTGGCTTCGACTATTAATAATTGGGCGTTACTGGGAGGGGTAAAAAGGGATGACAGGTTCTCCCTTTTTCTGGGAGGACGTTCCATTGAACGTTATGGAATCGTTGACCGGGGTTGGACCACTGCTCTTGATATGCAAAATGCCTGGCAGTTTGGCTCCCAGCGCTCTGCCATAAACATGTCAGGGTTTAGGGACCAACTCTCCGAACATTTAAGTCACTCCATCAACATGCAAGCTGATTATCTGATTCATTTTGGCAAAATATCAACCTTTAAGACCTCTCTGCAACGTGAGGCTCGAAGACAATCATTCTATACCGATTCCCTGGGTAGTTCCCAATCTCGCAATAATGAAAGTTTACTATGGCAGAATAATTTTGTTTATCATTTAGGCCAGAACCTGCAACTTTACCACTCACTCAATTGGAGCGACCAGTTGACAGAGATCGATCAGGAGAAGGTTGATCTCATAAACACGATCAAACTCTCCGGTGAGGAACGTAAGCGCTTTTCGCTGGTGAATGAGACCGGTGTGAAATTACAACGCCCCCGGTTTTCCACATTGACCGCGTTCAAGGTTGAGAGCTCTCAGAACAAGTATTATGTAGATTACACTCAGTCCCTGTATCAACTTCGAGAAGAAGTGCTCTGGCAAGTGTCTGGCTGGGTGGATTCGCTTTCGTCGAGATCAACTCTTTCACGGCTGGAATACAATACACCTGACACAACCAATGATGATGACCGGGATGAATGGCGCTTCAATACTGAGTTGAATTTGGTATGGCACCCAAGCCCGTTCTACCAGCTTGATCTCGGAGCAAAATTAGGGTTATTTCATCTGATCTATTTGTTTAACACCCGTAGCTCGGAAAATCACTGGAATCGCAATTTGGTACTATGGTCTGGTTTTGAGTGGTGCCGGCAATCCTGGCAGGGTACGGGAAGAGCACAGATTCGTAGCAATTACTTTGATTATGATTATGATGATCTTTTTGTTGAGTTTGACCAACCCACCCGCAGTTTTGTGCATCGATCCCTGGATCTTCAAAAGCGACTCATATACAGCTTTGATAGTCATTGGTCTTTTAGTGCCAAACTGGCTGCCCGTTGGGAGGATGAGGGACAATTGGATTGGGATATTTTTGTGCAGCAAGTAAGCAGTGATCGGGAACAATTTGAACTTATTATTAAATTGTTCTATGATTATCGTGGTTGGAAGGGGTGGATCGGCTATTTGACCCACGAAAGGTCAACCCGCTATACATTGAAAACCCGAAAACCGGAGTTATGGCATGGCGCTGGTCCCTTGCTGGGAGTACGCTACCGTCTGGGAAATCGTTTGTCTCTCGATTCAGATTTCAGATTCATCTCGGTCAAGGATCAGGACCGGGAATATCTATTGCCTAAGGTTTACTTGACCTTGGTCTATCGTTAATACTCTTTCAATACACTTTTGCGTGCTATAATTGGTATAACTACCTTGGCAAAGGCTGCGCCAACTCATCAATACGCTCATTTAGCGTATCCAGGTGTCCAGCCAGGTGTTTTTGAATATCTTTGATCGCCTGGTTGTAGTAGTGTGGTCCCAGGTATTCGCTAAAATAATCCAACAGAAATTCCGCCTCGAAATTCCCTAACTCCTGATCTAATTCTACAGAAAAATAGCGTTGTATGCTTGATATCAATTTATTCTTCTGCTCACGTGAAAATGTGTGGATCATATTTTAGTCCTGTTCTATGGTTGTGTACAGTAACCTAAATTCAGTAACTGAGTCGGTTGCCTGGCGTTTCACACTAAACTGAATCCGGGTCTATCTCTATGGTTTAACCATGCTTCCGAGATGAGCTTGACATTTTTTTGGATCCAACATGAAAGCTATTGCGTTACCCCAACTTCAACATTAACATAGCCTACACTTTAAAAACATTCTTCAAAGTTAAAAGTCGGGTAATTTTATGAATCAGTTAAAAAAACTGCTGGTTGTGTGGTATTTGCTGTTTGGCACGATCACAGGAAGTGTTTCGCTTTTTGCGGCATTCGAATTTCAAGGGGTGGGGTGGGCTTCTGCAGCAGCCAATATAAGGGTTGTTGGCGACCCTCATCCGGATCGTCATGTGCTAAATCCAGCACTCTTGAGCAGGGATGTGGTTCCTCGTGCGGGTTTCCAATACTTCAACCCATTTTCAGGGCTGGATATTCACGCAGGATCCATGACCGTTCAAACTCGTATCGGAAAGCTGCCAATGATTGGCGGTTTGAGCTATTTTGGTGATGACAAATATTCAGAATTGATGCTTACAACAGGAACATCCTGGGCACTTAGCCAACAGTTTCGAACGGGGATGAGTCTCAACCTTTTTCAATTGAATATTACGGATATCGCTACCCAACTGGCTATGTCTGTGTCCATCAGTACCAATTTAAAATTAGCTGAGGATCTCCAAATTGGTTCGGTACTTCAGCATATCGTTCAGCATGGAAAAGGGTTAACTGTGCCCCAGAGATTCCATTTTGGAGTTGAGTATGATGGAGGCCAGGTTGTGTTGTTGTTCGCTTTGGAACAAGAGGCCGCCCTGCCACTGGAACTCAATGTTGCCCTGCTAACGTCCTCCCAACGGCATTGGCAATTAGCAGTGGGTTATCGGGATCTCAGTCAAACTGTTTCAGCTGGTTGGCGGCTTGAGTACAAAAATATTGGCATGCATTATTCAACAGTCATGCATCCCGATCTTCCCCTTTCACACGGTTTTGGACTGGAATTGCTCTTCCCATGAGATCTACTCTTTTATGCTTATTATGGTTCGTTGTCTCATGGTCTCAAACAGGTCTTGACCCATCGATAGAGGAACCGGATGACCCTGACGAACAGCAATACGTCAATACCTTACTTAAAAATCTTTTTGATCCGCTTGATATTGAGCTGGCAGATTCCTCCCAATTGCGATCCCGAGGGTTTTCCGGACCAGCTATAGGTCTGATACTGCATTGGCAACAGTCCGGTATCACGACAGCAGGATATAAGCGATTATTGAAAAAATTGAGTGAGACAGACAGTCAGCTGCTCTCCAGGTCAGATCGAGGAAGTCAGCTCTCCACCCAGATCGTTTTACGACAGAAGATCAAGTATAGCACCCCTTTGGCTGGCTGGCGCATTCTCCAAAAAGGACGCGTACGAGGCAGTTGGGGTGACCTGGTTTTTTTAGCTGAGCAGGATCCCGGTGAAGAGCACCTCACTGATCATGCGGTTTTTGCCATTAGTAGTGACAAAGTTCCCGGGTTTGAGAAATTGATCCTGGGCGATTTCCATATATCGTGGGGAAATGGTCTGTTGCTGAATCAAAGTGGAAGTAGAACAGGTTTTACACCTGCAAGTCTGGTGAAACAGCCCCGTCACGTTCTCAGGCCTCACTATTCAACACGGGAACAGAACTATTTCCATGGAATTGCCGGCGAGTGGCAGATAAAAGGTCTGCGAGGCATTGCCTTTGTTTCTAGCCGGAAGGCTCGGGGACAGATTAAAACAGGTGTGTTTAAGGAGGATTCAGACGGGATCCATCCCCAGGGAAAATCCTATGCTGAGCAGAATATTAATGCTGCAGGCCTGGCGGGAATCTATGAATTTAACGATCTGTGTGTGTATTTGGCACTTATGCATGAGTCTCTGAGCGGTAAAAGCATTGGACATGAACTGGGCCTATATTGGCGCATCAGTGCAAAGCAATTCTTGCAAGTGTATGTCGATGATCCCAAGCTCAAAAGTAGTCGTTCCATCAGCAGTTGGTCCTATAGAACCGGTCCTGTTCAACTTTCGATCCAATACAGAAATTACCCACACACTCAATCCGGGAACAGTGGATCGGTTATCTCAATGCTTGGGGCTCAAGCATTAAATGAAAGAGGCTTCTCTACCCGATTGCAGTTCAGACCACGGAGTCATTTGCTGATACGTTACGCATTGGATCGAGGTGCTGCGAGCCAGTTACTGAGGCTGTCAGATTCACGAAGCGTTTGGCAGCACAGAGCACAACTGCAGTATCGGAATACTGAGCAGAAATGGCAGTTAGATTGGAACAATAAAACATCCGGTCCTTTGATTCCTGATGATATTTGGTTTGAAAATACCTCCTCCACAAAGCTTATTAAACTTGGTGTATCCCTGGATCAAAAGATTTCTTCCCAACTGCAATATCGTTTGAATCTTAAGACGGTTTCTCAGTCGTTGGGTAGATCAGTACTCATCCAGCAGCGCATCTTATGGTCTTTACCGAACTGGAAGGGCGCAGTTGGCTTCGCCAAGTATGCAATTCCGGGATACGATCTAAGGATCAGTATTTATGAGTCAGGTCTGCGGGAAAGCTTTAATTTTTTTACAGCTTATGAGACCGGCCAACGTTGGTTTTTGTATCTGAAAAATAATTATTATGGATCAGCTGATCTTGAATTTAGAATAGCCCAAACTCATACTTTTGAGATCGGGGAGCCGGCAAAACAACTTGAGCTAAGTTTTCAGTTGTCCATTGTCTTGTAAAACTCTCCCAACTACTTTCAACGCTATATGATTCGCAATTATACAAAAGTTCTGCTGATTTTCATTTTAATAGCTATTTCATCCTTACACGCGCGTAGAACTGAGCTCATCCTGCAAAAAGCTTCCAATGAACGCTACATTCCAGCTATCCCTGTGTATGTCATTAATCAGTATCAATATATTGAATTACAGGATCTGTTGGATGCCTACAAGATCACGGCTTTTATTAATCCGGCAGTCCGTAAATCAGTTTTTAGGCTGGGTAGTCTAAAATTCAAAGTAACAGCCTATAATCACTATGTCATGGTTGAAGATCGTACTTTTCAGATGGCTCATGGAGTGATCTATTTCGATGGGGATACCTATCTACCCATGTCTGATTTTGTGAAAATACTAAAACAAACTGGGCTGGTCTCAGGGGTTACGCTGCTAACTGGCTCAGACACCGCGCCACTGCAGATTAAAAAAGCTGAAGCGCCCTTGGAGTATTCGCCATTTGATATTGTTTCCTCGAGTATTGAAGAACGCCAGAACGGGACTGTTATTCGTATTCGTACGGCAAATCGCTATGATGCCAAATCAGTTAAAGCCTGGATCAACAGGGATGAGTGGCTCTACGTTACTTTGCCTGGGGCAATTGTAAATAAACCGGGTATTGACCGGACTGCCATCCCCCAAAACAGTACCATCCGCTCAGTTACAGCGGATCAGTTGGATGGTACTTCTCAACTGACCTTTCGTCTGCGAGGGACGGTGGAAGGAGTGGATGTGATCCACCGCGATTCACCACCGGAGATCCTGTTATCGATCAGACGACCCTATGTTATTGATCAGACCCATTATCTGAATCGGGAACGGGCAAAATGGAAACTGGATAAGATCGTGCTGGATGCCGGTCATGGTGGATACGATCCCGGAGCTCGGGGCAATGGTCTTAAGGAAAAGGATGTAACTCTGGATGTGGTCAAGCGTTTGGGGAAATTGATCGAAACCCGTACAGATATCGAAGTTGTTTATACACGTAAAACAGATGTGTTTATTCCACTCTGGGAGCGAACCAAGATTGCCAATGAAGCTGGTGGCAAAGTATTCCTAAGTATTCATGTGAATGCCAATAAGAATAAGCGAGCCTCAGGATTTGAGACTTATTTACTGCGTCCTGGTAAGACGGATGCTGCTGTGGCAGTTGCTGAAATGGAAAATGCCGTTATCAAACTGGAAGAGAAATCAGAACATTACAGCAAATTGAGTGCTGAACAGCTTATTCTGGCAACTATGGCGCAGAGCTCTTTCATGCAGCAAAGTGAAACCTTGGCTGATTTGGTTCAGAGTGAATTTGATAAAAAACTGGTTGGACAAAATAGAGGCGTGAAACAGGCCGGTTTTATTGTCCTCATTGGGGCTTCCATGCCAAATGTGCTGATCGAGCTGGGGTTTATCTCCAACAGAAATGATGCGAAACGTTTGAAGCAGGCGGCTTACCGACAAAAAGCCGCTGAAGCCATCTATAAAGCATTGATGAAATACAAAACACGTCATGAAAAGTTACTCTCTCCATGAAAAATCTAAATCCTGAACAAGCTATTGGAATATTTGATTCAGGTCTGGGGGGAATATCAGTCGTGCGAGCATTGGTCGATCTATTGCCCCATGAACATCTGATCTATTTTGGTGATACAGCACGAGTTCCCTATGGCTCTAAATCAAAAGATACAGTCATCCGGTTTTCGCATCAGATCTCATCATTTATGTTGGAGCAACAGGTCAAAATGATCGTGGTGGCATGTAATACTGCTTCTGCCGTTGCTCTGGATTCCCTGAAACAGAGTTTTGATATTCCCATCGTGGGTGTGATTGAACCTGGTTCGAAAGCTGCTGTCAAGTTTGCACCAAATAAACGAATCGGGGTGATTGGAACCTCAGCAACGATCCGCTCAGGAGCCTATCGATCAGCGATCCGGGAAATCGACCCGGAAGTACAGGTAGCTGATCAGTCATGTCCATTACTGGTGCCGCTGGTTGAAGAGAACTGGCTCAATGATAGCGTGGTTAAACAAGTGATCCAACGCTATTTGAAAACCTTTGAAAATGATAAACCAGATTCTTTGATCCTGGGTTGCACCCATTATCCCTATCTGAAAGTTGCCATCCAGGAAGTTATTGGAGACGATGTCCAGCTGGTAGATTCCGGTGAGGAAACTGCTGCTGAAGTACAGCGTGTGTTGGCTGAGATGGAGCTGTTGAATTCTGAAAGGATTGATCCGGGTAAACACAAGTTTTATGTATCTGATTTCCCCCAAAAATTTGAAGAAACTGCCTCACGTTTCCTGGGTCGGCCATTGGAAAATCTATTTAAGATCGAGTTGGAAGTGCTGGAAGCCTACAAATAGGGGCTAAAAAAATAGATAAAACCACGGATTTCACAGATGACCCAGATTGTTAACGGCAGATAGTATGAAACAATTCCTGCAAGATATTTAAATGGTGAAAATTAACCTCCTGGGAAATGTGAGATATATTTCATCGGTGCCCAGTAAGCCATATCCTTATACTTGTTCCCCGTGCGCCCACAGGAGAGGTTAAGAACGAACCTCTCAACTGAAATGGATAATATTCTCTTTTATGTGCCATTTAACACTGACGCCCTCGCAAAAAGTCCCTCTCGCCCGCCTGCGTATAACTTCGTGCGGGCAGGCAGAGCGCGCAGAGCGTTGTATTGAGTTCATCGAAATGACGCGATGTGTTGATATATATGGTTTTAAGCTTATTCACTATATGCGGTTGTATTTAATGGTTTTAGGGCACATTTTATGAATTCTCAGATACTTTTTGCGGTTTCGTCAACACTGAAACCTTCAATCCGTGAAATCAGTGTGATCCGTGGTTAGAATGATATCTTGGAAACTATGAGTTCTGATACTCAATCGATTTTTGACTACATCTTCGGGCTAACCTTTCCCGGGGTTAAGCTGGAGTTATCCAGAGTAGAGCGCTTTATGGAGATTCTGGGGAAACCAACCGCAGGTTACCCGGTCATTCATATTGCAGGGACCAATGGTAAGGGTTCTACGGCAGCCATGCTGGCATCCATTCTGAATTCCTACGGGCTGAAAACGGGACTATTTACATCACCGCACCTGGTAAAACCAAATGAACGCATCAGGATCGGAGACACCCTCGTTCCCGATGCATTTATTATCGAGAAAGTTGAAGCATGGCGTCCTCACATTGATGCTCTGGGGATCACTTTCTTTGAAGTGTTGACAGCCTTGGGGATGGTCTATTTCAATGAGCAAAGGGTGGACTACGCGGTCTTTGAGACTGGACTTGGGGGACGGCTTGATGCTACAAATGTAGTGGATCCAGTGGTGAGTATTATTACAGCAATATCCATGGATCATGAGAATATCCTGGGGGACACTATCGAGTTGATCGCCGCTGAAAAAGCAGGAATCATAAAACGGGAAAGACCCCTGATCCTGGGTAAGAATTCGCCCACCGTTCGCCGGATCATGGAAACCGCAAGCCGGAAAAAAAACGCATCCTATAATTATGTGCCTGATGTAGCTAAAATTAAAAAACTTACCGTTAAAGGAACCTCACAAAGCGTCAAGATCTCCCTGGCTGGTCAAACGATTGAGTCCACGCTCTCGTTGCTGGGCTTACACCAGGCTGAGAATTTCAGCAATGTGCTGGTCACTTTGCTTCAGCTAGGGTTTGACCTGAATTCGAAAAAAATCCAAATGGGATTGGATGATCTGCAATGGCATGGTCGGATTCAGTCTCTGCAGATTCAGCCTCTGGTGCTCTATGATGTGGCCCATAATCGAGAGGGTTTGGATCGTTTGCTGGAATCACTTAGACAAGCAGCCCTGGGAAGTTCCATATTAATTGCCGCATTTAATGCCCGAAAGAATATTGTAGAATTGCTGAAGCTCCTTGAAAGTTGGACAGGACCAGTATTGTTTACCGCTTTTAAAGGACATTCAGCTGTGGGAGCCGATGAGCTGATCAAGTTGGGAGTTGCCCCGGCACTGATCCATCCCGATCCGAAAAAAGCTTATGTGAGTGCACTCAAATTACGCAATAGCGATGATCAGGCGATCTGTTTTTTTGGTAGTCATTATCTGGCAGAAGCACTTTTTGAACTCTTTGGCGTGGAAGGCTGACCTGCAAACAGAGAGTTTTATTAAGGGCGCGATATATTTGGAACTGAATGCAGAATTATAGTGCGTTTCTGACATATATCACACCAGAATAATAAATAAGGTTTTTAATTGACAAGGTATAGGTCGGGTTTAAATTCATATTGCTATTCATAAACTGAATTGCCGATCTAAACTCCCGACAACACTATTTTTTTTGCAACAGACATAATCATAATATTAATTACAGAAGAACAGGTTTATTTCAATGAGTTATACTATTAGCCAGCTTCAAAAGATGAAGTTGAAAGAATTGTCCGATATCGCCCAGGAACTTGCTGTTCCAGTAGTTACTGGTCAAAAGAAGATGGATCTGGTGGAAGCCATCATCGAAGCCCAAACCGAGAGTGCCGGAATGATGTTCTCCAAGGGTGTCCTGGAGATTCTACCGGATGGATATGGATTCTTGAGAGATGCTGATAACAATTATCTGGCAGGTGCTCACGATATCTATGTTTCCCCATCTCAGATCAAACGGTTTGTCCTGCGCACGGGTCAGATCATTTGGGGTCAGGTTCGACCACCCAAGGACAATGAACGCTATTTTGCACTACTAAAGGTCGAGGCAATCAATTATCAGGACCCTGAAGAGGGTCGTGTTGTGCCTCAATTCGACACTTTAATTCCACTTTATGCAGATAATAAGCTAACTCTGGAAAGAGGTCCCAAAAGCTACTCCATGCGTGTTATGGATCTTCTGAGTCCCATTGGTAAGGGGCAACGTGGGCTAATTGTTGCCCAACCAAAGACCGGTAAAACCATTTTACTTCAGGATATTGCAAATTCGATCACTCGAAATCATCCTGATGTGATCCTTATCGTGCTGTTGATTGATGAGCGACCTGAAGAAGTGACTGATATGCGTCGTATGGTTGATGCTGAAGTGATCGCCTCAACTTTTGATGAGCCACCAGAGCGACATGTTCAAGTAGCTGATATGGTTTTGAACAAAGCCAAGTGCCTGGTTGAATTTGGAAAAGACGTTGTTATTCTCTTGGATAGTCTGACTCGTCTCGCACGCGCCCACAACGCAGTCATCCCTCACAGTGGCAAGATTCTGTCAGGTGGTATTGATTCAAATGCTCTGCATCGTCCCAAGCGCTTCTTCGGAGCAGCCCGTAACGTTGAACATGGCGGTAGTTTAACTATTATGGCCACAGCTTTGATCGAGACCGGCTCGCGTATGGATGATGTGATCTTTGAGGAGTTCAAGGGAACTGGCAATATGGAATTAGTTCTGGATCGTCGTCTGAGTGATCGTCGGATCTATCCTGCTATCGATATTAACCGATCGGGTACTCGTAAAGAGGAATTGCTGCTTAGTAAGGCAGAGCTATCCAGAACCTGGATATTGAGAAAGTTGCTCAATGAAATGACACCGGTTGAGGCTATGGAATTCCTCCTGGAGCGGATGCAGCGGTCTGGGACCAACAAGGAATTTATTCGCTCAATGAACTCATAATTCATACCTGTTTGTTATTGTTGTAGAGACCGATCTCAGATCAATCTCTACAACAATACCCTTCTCAAAAATCTATGCACCCTCCCGATTTTCGCACTCATAATTCGTAATTCCAAATCCGTAATTTATATTGCTAAGACAGGGGGTCCGCCGATATATTGCGCGGCTTTTTAAGGAGAGAGGAAAAGAAATGACATTTGCCAAAAGAATCAACGCCTTACAACCCTCAGCCACCATGGCTGTAATTGAAGCTGCAGCCCGTCTTCGCGAACAAGGAGTGGATGTTATTTCCTTTGGTGCCGGAGAACCTGATTTTGATACACCTGAGCATATTATTGCTTCTGCAAATAGAGCTCTAGCTGAAGGAAAAACACGCTACACGCCAGGCTCAGGAACCAGTACCCTAAAACAAGCCATTGCAAAAAAAATGAAACAAGACAATGGTCTTGAATATGAGCCAGGTCAGATTGTGGTCTCAAATGGTGGAAAACACTCACTGTTCAATATTATGATGAGCCTCTTTGAAGCAGGGGATGAAGTGATTATTCTGACACCGTATTGGGTGACCTACCCTGAAGTTGTCAAACTGAGCGGGGCAGAACCGGTTTATGTGGAAACCCATGAGCGTGATGGTTTTCAGATTACTCGTGAGCAGCTTCTATCTGGTGTAACGGGGAATACCAAAGGGATGATAATTAACACACCATCCAATCCCAGCGGTGCCGTGCTTAATCGAGCCAGCTTGCAGGCAATCGTAGATGTTGCCAATGAGCATGACCTTTGGATCATTAGCGATGAATGCTATGAAGCCCTGGTCTATGAAGGCGAACATATCAGTCTGGCCGGGTTTGAAGGTGCCTATGAAAGGACTATCACAGTTCAGACCATGTCCAAGGCATTTGCAATGACTGGTTGGCGTATTGGATATGCGGCCTCAACCCCTGCACTGGCCAGCGCTATGGGGAAATTTCAGGGCCAGGCTACCGGCTGCCCCAACTCCATCGCCCAGTATGCTTCTGAAACAGCTCTCACTGAAGAACCTGTTTTTCTGGATGGCTGGCGGAAACAATTTTTAGAACGTCGTAACTATATGGTTAAGGCTTTAAATGATATGCCCGGTATGACCTGTCTTATGCCAGAGGGAGCTTTCTATGCTTTTCCGAAAGTCTCTGATCTGTTTGGGAAAAAAGCAGGCGATGTTATCATTGAAAATGACATGGATCTGACAAAATATTTATTGGATGTTGCTCATGTTACAGTGGTTCCAGGCTCAGCTTTTGGTGCCGCAGAGCATATTAGATTGTCCTATGCAACATCTTTGGACGCAATTAAAACCGGCCTGGACAGATTTGCCAGTGCCGTCGCTAAATTGAATTGATAAAGGAGTTATTATAAAATGAAACCAGGAATCCATCCTAAATACAAATTGAATAAAGTGGTTTGTGCCTGTGGGAATTCTTTTGAGACATTTACCACAGTAGGTGATCTGCATCTTGAAATTTGCAACGAGTGTCATCCATACTTTACCGGCAAGCAGAAATTGCTCGATACGGCTGGTCGGATCGACAAATTCCGTAAGAAATACGGCACTGCCAAAGCTAAATAGATCATTTCTGAAAGCTGAATTGATGACAAAGCGCAAATATCGCGTTCTGCTTCACGCATTTCTCGCGGCACAGCAAACCATTCTGGTTGGTGGTCAAGCCATCATCGAAGGAGTTATGATGCGTGTACCGGGAGCCTATGCTATCGCAGTTAGAAATCCTCAGGGAGAGATCATAACTCGTCGGACTGAGTTTACATCGCTTATTGAGAAATATGCTTTACTGAAAAAACCGGTAATTCGAGGGATGATCGCCTTGTTCGAGTCCATGAAAATGGGCGTGGGAACGCTGAATGAATCAGCTGAAATCGCTTACGAGGAAGAAGCTGACAAAGAACCAGGTTTTAAGGATAAGCTACTTTCCTTTCTGGGGACCATACTGGCTCTGAGCATTGGTCTGGGTCTGTTTTTTGTGACCCCTCTATTTGTAACCGGGAATCTGTTACATCTGTCTGAAACTGCGTTCACCTTCAATATCGTTTCTGGTGTGATTCGTATCGCCCTGTTTTTGGCGTATTTGTGGGGTATCTCCCTCATGGATGATGTAAAACGACTCTTCCAGTATCACGGTGCTGAACATAAGACCGTGTACACTTTTGAAGCCGGTAAAAAGTTGGATTTGGAATCAGCCAGGCCTTTTCAGACCCAACATCCCAGATGCGGTACCAGCTTTATTTTTATCGTGCTTTTAGCATCCATTATCATGTTTGCTCTCATTGACAGTGTGGTGAAGTTATTTGTTGGTGAGATGAACCTGGAGATACGTCTGTTGACCCACCTGCCTTTGATCCCTCTGGTAGCTGGTGTATCCTACGAAGTTCTGAAATTGACTGCCAAATATCGTCATATTGCCTGGGTTCGGGCCTTAGCTGCCCCCGGGATATGGCTACAGTATATTACGACGAGTGAACCAGACGATGACCAACTGTCGGTTGCCCTGGAATCATTAAAGTTCGCCTTCGGTGAGGATATGGAAAAACACCATGGCCAAACCTATGTTGCTGAAGCTATTGATTGATAACAGAAAATAAGAATTGTGCAGAAAATATTAAACTGGCGGCAGATAGTCGTACGAAACCAACGTCCGTCATCCCGAGCGGAGTCGAGAGATATAAACCTCTCGAGGAAAATATTCGAAAACAGAATATTGCGACTAACATCCGCTGCGGTAATAGCTATCACTCAGAAAACAGTTCGGGAGATAGCTATGACTTCTAAGCTGATCAAACCTTTGCCATTTTTGGTATCCGTGACAAAAACTTGCGAAGCCGAGTGGCTAAAAATTGAGTTGCAGGTCATCTAATGCTGCTTGACAAACTTCCCGCATTACAGGAAAAATATACAGGTCTGGAAACTCAGCTATCTGATCCAGAACTCATGGCCAATAATCGTGAATATGCGAAAGTTGCCCGTGAGCACAATGACCTGACCCGCGTGCTGGAAGCATTTAAGCGATATGAATTGCTCGTTGAAAATATTGAGGAAGATCAATCTATCCTTCAGGGTGACGATGACGAGCTGAAGGAGATCGTTAGAGAAGAATTAGATGGTTTGCTCGAAGATCAGGTAAAATTGGAAGATGAGCTGAAAATACTGCTTATTCCTACTGATCCAGCTGATGATGGGGCTGCCATCCTGGAAATTAGAGCTGGAGCTGGTGGAGATGAGGCAGCTCTATTTGCATCAGATCTCATGCGTATGTATTTGCGTTATGCTGAGAACAACGGTTGGAAACATGAATTTATCACCCTTAGTGAAATCGGGGTGGGCGGAACCAAAGAAGCCATCATCCAGATTACCGGAGAGCTTGCTTATGGCAAACTGAAGTTTGAGAGTGGTGTTCATCGGGTTCAGCGGGTTCCGCAAACAGAGTCCAGCGGCCGCATCCATACATCCGCTGCCACTGTGGCAGTATTACCGGAAGCCGAAGAAGTTGATGTTGAGATCAATACCTCAGATCTTAGGATCGATACTTTTCGGGCCAGTGGAGCCGGGGGTCAGCATGTAAATAAAACTGAATCCGCCATTCGTATTACACATATGCCCACGGGTATGGTTGTCTCATGTCAGGATGAATCCTCCCAGCATAAGAATAAAGAAAAAGCGATGAAGGTTCTACGAGCCAGAATGCTGGCGAATGAGCGTGAAAAGCAAAACAGTAAAGTGGCTGCCATGCGCAAAACCCTGGTGTCCAGCGGTGACCGGAGTGCCAAGATCCGTACCTATAATTACCCCCAGGGACGAGTAACTGATCACCGTATAAATTTGACTTTATACCGCTTGGAAGAAATTACCAATGGAGATCTTTCGGAACTCCACAACAAACTGGTAGCAGCCGAGATGATCAATCGGCTGGAGTCACTTTGAGTAAAGTTCCCACCCGTTCTATGCGTACCTGGCGTAAATTTCATCGATACACTTTTGGTTACAGCAAGTGGATCGGGTCGCAAGGTGGATTTTGAGGGGCTTTTGATCGCTGAGAAGATCAATAAACCATTGGGATCACACGATGGTTGTGCTGAAGGTGGTGATCACGGTGGTGAAGCCGGTTGTGAAAATGAGCGAGCTGAAAAAACTGCAAATACGACTGCTGAGATGCGCTACACCATGGTCTCAACCGGTCTGGTCCTGCTTTAAAGCTTTTTATCATCATGAAATGTACTGTAACGTCTGAATAGGAACTGCATCCAATTAATCGTGAATTGAAAAGTGAAGAGACGCCGGAGCTGATCCAGGCAGCCCGTGAGGGAGATCGGAAAGCACAGTCACAGCTGGTGACTATGTACTCTGCTCGACTTTATAATTTGGGTTTGCGAATGCTGCGTAATAATGAGGATGCTGAGGATATGCTTCAGGAAACCTTCATTACAGCATTTCAAAAGATCAACGCGTTTAAAGGTAAGTCCAGTTTTTACACCTGGATCTACCGCATTGGTGTGAACACCGCTCTCGGCAAATTGCGAAAGCAATCCAGAATGAAGATCTCCTATTCAATTCAGGAGCCTGATTTCGAGAATCTCCACGGTCTGGATATTTCAGATTGGCCGGAGTATATTGAGACCAAGGTTACTGACGAGGAGTTCAAGTTTGCCCTGAAAGTGGGTTTGGATGATCTGGACGAAAAGTATCGTTCGGTTTTTGTCCTTCGTGACCTGGAGGGGTTATCCACAGCTAAAACTGCGGAGATGCTGGATCTTTCTGAAAGTAATGTGAAGGTGCGACTCATGCGGGCCAGGCTTTTTCTGCGAGACAGTATGGGTAGCTTTCTAAAACGTGAAGGTTGGCTGGTATAGTGAAACCACAACATGATGTAGAGCTGCAAAAAAAGATTTGCCTGGATTTCGGTGCAGATATCGGCTCTGAATTGTGTCAGGAGGTTGGTTCTCTCATGGAGGAATGTCCTGAATGTAAGGTTTACTACGACACCATGCAGCGTTCCGTGAAATTATATCGGGTAGTGGAAGATGAGTGTGAACTTCCTGATGCCGTATCTGAACGCCTCTTCAAAGTTTTGAATTTAAATGAATTGAAGAAGGACGCATAAAGAGTTATGGTAACTACAACTGCCCAAACAAAAAAAGTGATCATGTTTTCGACACCGACTTGTTCGCATTGTACAACAGCAAAACGTTATTTGCGTGAGAAGGGAATCAAATTCAAAGAAATTGACGTGAGCAGAAATCAAAAGGCTGCTCAGGACATGGTAAGAAAGACCGGACAGCAGGGGGTTCCACAGATATGGATCAATAATCGCCCTGTGGTCGGTTTCGATAGAAATAAAATCAATAGTTTATTAGGTTTATAGGAGAAAGAAAATGAAAATTCAACCTTTAGATGATCGTGTTTTAGTTGTACCAGCTGATGAGGAAGAGACCACTGCTTCAGGACTAATTATTCCTGACACAGCCAAAGAAAAACCTCGTCGGGGAACCGTTGCCGCTGTCGGTAATGATGAAGACCTCATGGAATTGATCAGTGAGGGTGATGTTATCCTCTATGGTAAATATGCCGGCGATGAGCTGTCATATGATGGCAATGATTATCTGATTCTTAACCGGGGTGATATCCTGGCCAAGCTCAGCTAATTACGTTCCACAGATGTATTTAAAAAGGGAGTCTTCGGGCTCCCTTTTTTTACATAAACCTGTTTTCAAGCGGTGAAACCGCTCAAACAGGTTTAGCCCATAAACAATATAACGCATATTATGAATATCATTTGCATAATATGCGGGATAATATTATAATTGCTCCATGAAACCACCGTATAAACGTTATTGTGAGCTTGAGATTTCAAATTTGTGCTCCTATTTCCCGGTAGTTGGGCTAATTGGAGCCAGACAAGTTGGCAAAACAACGCTATGTAAAATGATTCAGACCAGAACAGGTAAACAAACTCATTACCTTGACCTGGAATTAAATTCCGATTTGAATAAACTTGGAAGAGCAGAACTGTATCTTAGCAGATTTAAAAATCAGTGCGTCATTATTGACGAGATTCAACGTAAACCGGAGCTGTTCCCTTTATTGAGAGCACTAGTGGATCAAACTGGTGATAGCTGCCAGTTTATCATTACAGGTTCAGCATCTCCAGATTTGATTCAGCAAAGTACAGAGAGTCTTGCCGGGAGGATTGCCTATGTCGTTATTCACCCCTTCGCGGACCAAGAACTCCCGCCTTTCATATCACTTGAATCTCATTGGTTCAGAGGGGGATTCCCAAAAGCTCTGTTTGCACCGAATGATAATCTGGCTCAGAAGTGGATCGCAAATTTTGTGACGAGCTATTTAGAAAGAGATTTAAGACTATTGGGGCTCTCCGCAGAGCCGCTTCTACTTCGACGATTATGGATGATGTTGGCTCATACTCACGGTAATATTATAAAATTTTCAGCATTGTCATCGTCACTGGGCATTTCTATAAATACGGTTCGAAGATATGTCGACTTTTTTGAACAGGCATTTTTAATCAGAAGGTTAAATCCGCATTTTTCAAATTTCAAAAAGAAGTTGGTCAAATCTCCAAAATTTTTTTTACAAGATAGTGGCATTCTTCATCAGCTGCTCAGTATCGGGTCTTTAGAAGAGCTGTTTGGTCACCCTTCAATGGGGAATTCATGGGAAGGGTATTGCATTTCTCAGATAATGGGAGTCGTACAGAACCACTATGAAGCCGCCTTTTATAGAACTCATGATGGGGCAGAGTGCGATTTAGTATTATCCAGGAGTGGATCAGTAAAGTATGCATTAGAGTTTAAATTCTCAGATTCACCAACACTGACTAAAGGAAATACAGAGGCGTTTAAAAGCATCGAATCAAAAGAGAATTATGTTGTTGTACCAAAGGGGGAAAGTTATCAGCTTAATGAAATGGTCAGAGTTATTAATATTCACAACTTTATTTCATCCCTACTCATAGAAAGAGAGTGATTGCGGGTGCTGAACACGAACCAACTCCTACGTTTAATTCTAAAAATCTTGAAATCTGATCTATCACAATCAGAACTGAATCTCTATATCCGGTACTGTGCATCACTATCAACAGCTTATCTATTCTCCAGGAGAAAAGCAGGCAAGCTGGGTTCTGAATATGATAGAGCTGATGAAGCTAAGATGCAGCAGCTTGCGCTGGATTCAATTGCCGAGTTGTTTGCCCGGGATGACAAGGGCATATTTTATAAACTGATCCAATATTTTGAGCCCCTTCAGGATCAAATCAAGGCTGATGAGGATGAAGCCCTATTCATGACCAGACGGCTGGTTGTGGCCCATACCAAACAGTCCCTGGCTAGAGCATTTCAGCAAAATGATCCATCTGGTGCCCGGATATATCGCAATCTGTCATTGGTTCATAAGCGAGATCCGGAAATCAAATTGGCTAAGCATTGGGATGAAGATTATTTCTATCTACAAAATGAATCTGGTAAAACAGTATTTCCTGACGATTTTAACCCATCAAAACCAGAGATAGTTTGGGACAATGCTTTATTCATGCTTGAAAATAGCAGAAAAGACCATGACACACTCCCTGGTATTGTGCGAGATTTTTTGAGCGAACTAAAACAAGAAGACGATCATCGGCACTTTATATCTCGTAGTGATCTTTACAAATTATTGAAATACCTCATGGGTCTTAAAACCTTATCCTTTGAAACTGAATATGCTGGTTCAACTCTAGAAAACTCTGAGAATTATGAAATATCCCAAACAGATCAGGAGGTTTATACGGACCGCATAAAAACCTTCTTCCGCTATGAGATAAACCAGCGTTTTGTTGAGAAATCCAAAATAGATCAAAATGAGGCAAACATTTATACTGAGATTCTTGATCAATACTTTGAAGATCTGCTCATGGATGGCTACGCTGGAAAACTGCCGGAATACAAGGTCAACTCCGGATTTAGTGAAATGAAATCGGCGATATGGAAAATTCACCGAGGCCGTCTGGAATACCTGATCAAGCTGGGTAAAAAAGAGCTGCAACATCAATATGAACACGATTTTCCGAATACTGAGCCAATGAGGATAGAGGATCAATGATGGCAATAAGAAAATATATCTCGCCCCGATGTTACAATCGGGGCAGTCAGAGCACGCAGAGCGTTGCATTGAGCCCTTCGGCTAAGCTCAGGAACCACCTGTCAAAATGGCGCAGAGTTTTTTATAGGTTGATGATAAGTATAACAGGCAGAAGTCATATGGTAAAGACAAGGCACTGCTTTGACTCTCTATCTGATCCTGCACCGAGGCATAGAACGCAATGAAGATCAATAGAGTGGTAAACATTGTAACGACAAGGCACTGCCTTGTCTCTCTAAGAGATATACTCCTCAACCTTGGTATTGATAATCTAGGCATCAACAATGAGTAGCTGCATAACGATAAGTCTGCTAGAAAAATCAGCTCTGAATAAGCTGCGCAATATGCCGGTTCCTGTAAATATCCAACAACACCTGGATCAATGCAGCTTCTGTACAGAACAGTATGAAAACCTATTGGAGCAATTTCGACAAGCTGACGAACAGTTTATCAGCATACCAAAACAAATGATTGATACACTTGCCACTTCAAAGGCAGGTGGATCTGAAAATAAGTTTTGTATCATTGCAGGCTACCGGGAGGAAAATGATACAGCGAAAAAACAGTTTCCGCGGATACAAATGCGGGCGGGTGATACGTCAAGCCCAGACCCTCAAACGCGGTATCAGAACCATGGTGTACTAAGCGCTGATGATGGTGCTATACTAATCCGGATCATCGAAGATATTCAGACCCAGGATATCTCCCTGCATCTCATTGCAGATGATGACCAAAAAGTAAAAAATGTACCAGTGACCATAACGCCGGGTCAACGCGAACTAATCACAGATCAATTTGGTCGTATCAATCTAGGTTCCCTTGAATTACCTCAGACGAAGGATCTCAAAGTTACGATTCACACCCCTCGAGCTGAGTTTGATCTCTCTATTCTGGAAATGAAATGGAGGGAGCGTATCGGACAGGGTGAAATCCTGGTAGAAAATCAGTGTAATGAACATATCTATGTGGAATTCCAACCAGAAGGGGAGACCTATAAGCTTGTGCTACGGCTTGACACATCACAAATAGCAGAGGGGAAGCAGAAGGTCCAAATAATTGCTGAAAAAGAGAGCCAACCCTCCAGAATTGGTGAGGTTACCAGAGGTGTTGCTGTTTTTCATGATGTAAAGCCTGATCAGCAAATACGCGTCATTATTTTTGGGTGAGATGAATCAGAATATTCCACTCCGCGAGATCGAGGAGAAATTCAAGGAATTACAGTATTATCTTAGCAGTGGGATATCTGCCAGGCTTAAACTTAGCATCCTCTACAGCTTTTTAAGCATGATTGACCAACAATCATCACCCCATCGCTTCTATTCATATTTTCAGGAGGTCCAGGAGCAGATCCCTGAACTTCTCCAAGTAGATGTGCTGAAGTTTCGCTCCAATGAGTTTCTAGACCGATTGCAGCATTACCTCCAGATGATGGAGGATACGGGTATTGAAATTGAGAGCAATCAAGTATCAGGCAAATCTCAAGAAGAACAGGGTGGAACGAGTGGTTTTTCCAGTGATACTGTATGGATCCCCCTCGTGGAGCAGGAACAGACCCAGGGGTTTGGACTTATCCGGAATGCTACGATTCAGCCTTTGACCGTTCAGGTCGAGCTGCGTCGGAGTGATGCTGATAACGACTTGATTCTCTTCAACAATTATCCTGTCAATATGGGTGACCCTTTTTACAATCAGGCTCTGGATGCAGTGGGTGCTGCTAAAAAGCAGTTAAAGATTCGCAGGACAGGCAACATTCCAAAATTTCGAGTCATGTTTGGATTCGCTGATAAAGAGTATTTCTACACAGGTGAATCATTTGGTTTGGGGATGAGCCTGGCAGTGTTAGCTCAGATGGAAAAGGCAACCATTCAACGCACCCAGCATCAAATTAGCCAAAATGCAGTCATTACAGGTGGGATTGATGTCAATGGCCAGGTCAGGGGTGTTTCTGAGCAGAGTTTACCTGCTAAGATTGAGGCTTTTTATTGTTCTCCCTTTCAGATCTTTGTTCATCCGGAAATCAATTCTGATGTCATTAAAGTTTCCTTAAATAAATTATCCACAATTAGTCATCCTGAGAGCAACGAAGGATCTCGATCCTCAGTCACCACCCCCAATAGTGAAACTCTCGACATCAACTCAGAAACCCACCCTTCGAGTGACCTCAGGGACCACCCTTCGAGTGACCTCAGGGACCACCCTTCGAGTGACCTCAGGGACCGCCCTTCCATACTCCCTACGGGAACTCACCCTTCGATACTCCCTCCGGGAACTCAGGGTTCAGACATTCAAACATCCCAACCCCCAAACCTCCAAACCTCCCACTTGTCACGGTGTAGCCTGGCGGAGACGGAACTCTCAAACCTCCTAACCTCTCAACGTGTCACCCAAAAACAAATCATCACTCTCAAGCAGTGGTCCCAAGCCCACATCCGCCGTAATCAGGTCATGAGGTATGCGGCAGCTATACTGTTAATCGCAGGGATTGGGTGGGGGAGTTGGTGGTTTACGCGGGATTTGAATCCGGTTAATTTAACAATCGAAGGTGTCTCGGTTGTTGCAAGGAATAGTAGCGGGAAAGCCCTTTGGTACCATCAAATGTTTAGCGATGAACTATTGGGCTCCACAGATAGAGAACTTACTGAAAATTTTGATAAGGAAATTCATTTTGACGTTCAAGATATTGATGGCGATGGACTAAATGAAGTTTTGTTCGCGGTTGAAACTAGAGAAATTCCATTATCTGGGTTAGTCAGTCTCATTGACAATAAAGGAAAAATCAAATGGGAAAAGAATGTGAACCATGCAATAAAGTTTGGGCCGTATACATATGAACCACCATATAACATAATATCACTAGCCTTTCTGAAGGGCAAGGATCAGCAATATTCAATCGTGGTAGGTCAAAAACATTGGCAATACTTCCCAGCTGTGCTCACAAAGTTGAATTTAAATGGGGAGAATGTGCAAGAGTACACACATGCTGGCCATTTTAATACGATTCAATTTCATGACGTCGATGGGGATTCATTTAAGGAGATTATCTTTGCGGGTACACATAATGGGTTTGACAGGGAGCCAGTAGTGGGCGTCATATCCGGAGAAAATTTAAGTGGAAGTGATCCTTTAACTCATAGGTATTCTTCCATGAACGAAAAAAAAATTGCTGAACATATGTATTATTTGCGATTCCCTTCACTGTCATGGATTCCTTTGGAGAAAAGAAGTGCTCATTTTACTGTGTACAGCGTAACTATCGAGTCAAATAATTTGTATAAAATTTACGTGGGGAATGCTAGCTCGCGTCAATATGCTATTTACACACTAAATGAGAACTTTAAATTAGTCAATTCCAGCATCCCTGATATAACCACAGATGCTTACTACGCCTATCATGGAAAATCAATTTACACGGATTTCTCAGCAGATTCAATTGAGAGTCTGCTTAACCCAATTCAATATTATCAGGATGGCGAATGGCGGACTAATTATTGAGAATCTGCCCAAACAGTAACTTAGGCTAAAATCATAACATTATTTCCGATAGTTTTTTGATTTCTTCCCCAATGCTGATAGACAAAAGAAAATTTATCAATCATAAGGAGGAATGAAATGTCATTGAGAGAAATTGTTTTACTTTTTTTGCTAATGGGGACTTCAATTGCCTTTTGTCAGGAATTTCAGGTATCTGAGGAGCTAATTGTTGGCAGTGGACCCAGAGCGGTTAATACCGCTGATCTTAATGGTGATAATCAATTGGATATCATAGTTAGTAATGGAACTGACAACACAATTTCAATAATTCTATCAGAGGTGGGTTCAGGATTGTTGATTTCAGAAACATATAACACTGGAAATTCTCCATCAGGAATTGCATGTGGGGATCTCGATTTCGATGGAGATATCGATCTGGCAGTTTCAAATCAGTCGTCAAACAGTGTATCGGTGTTTGAAAATAATGGGGATGGTTCCTTCCTTGGGCAGGTGGTATATGATGTTGGAATCCAAGTACAAGGATGTTTAATGGCGGATCTTGATCAAGATGGCGATCTTGACATCGCAACCGTACAAAGTTCATCTAATAATGTGTCCATCCTGTTAAATCAGGGGGATGGTATATTTTCCAATGCGATCCATCATCCTGTTTATGGAAGTAACTATTCCATTGTTGCTGATGACCTGGATGGTAATGGATTATTAGACATAATTACTTCAAATGGCAGCTCAAACTATGTTTGTGTCCTCTATGGCCTGGGTGATGGCGATTTCGCATCCTCAATAACAATGAGCGTAGGCGATGGTAGCTATAATGTTGAAGTTGGTGACCTTAACCAAGATGGATTACCTGATATTGTCACATCTAATCATCGAGGCAACTCATTTTCAATCCTTAATAACCTGGGGGGGCAGACATATGATCCAGTTGAACATTTTCCAGGAGTGGAATCGTCGTGGGGTGTTGACCTGGGTGATGTGAACGGGGATGGCTTGCTTGACCTGGCTGTTGTGAGTCGAACTATGAATAGTGTCTCAATATTTCAGAATACGGTAGCAGGAGAATTCATTTCTGGTGGTACATATGACGTTGGAGATGATCCAAAATTTGTATGTTTTGCAGATATTAATAATGATGATCATCTGGATATGGTGGTAACTAATGAGGGCTCAAATTCTATCTCAATACTTTACCAACGGCCCCAGGTCAATGTTGTTGTTGAAAATGTTAATGCAAGGGTAGGTACTTCAGTTAATTTACCTGTCTTGGCAGAAATCAATCGTGGCCGCGCCGCCGAACTCAACTTCTCCGCCTACACAGAAGGCCTCGAATTCATCGGCATCGACACAATCGGCACCATGATCGGTGGTATAGACTGGACCTGGGCAGTAAACGAATCAGGCAGTGTGTTACAAACTGCTTTTGCTGGCTCAGATGAGATCACTGGTGAGGGTGTGTTCTGCTATCTGGAATTTCTGGTAACGGGTGCGGTTTGTACTACGGTTCCCGTGAACTGTGACTATGCCCTGTTCAATGATGTGGAAGTCACAGATATTACCAATGGCTCAGTCTATATTGAGCCCATACCAGACTATGGTGATGTAGATGAGAATGGTTTTATCCAAGCTCTTGATGCGTCTGATATCTTACTCTATGCAATTGATTCATTAGAACTTGATTGTCAAGCCTGGGCAAATGCCAATGTCTATCTTGATTCAGTTGTTGATCCTCTGGATGCCTCGGTTATTCTGCAATTTGTAGTTGATAGTATTGATTCTTTACCTGCAATCCCGGGTGTACCTGAGCTATTAGCTGGTGGTACTTTGGATATCGACGAAACAGTTCAAGCAGAAGTTCAAAATACTATCGGAATTCCAATCAGGATAACAAATGGTGAAAATATCTTTTCCCATGATTTCACTCTGACATTTGATCCAGATGTTCTTGCACCCCGAGAGACAAATTTCATCGAATATCCAGAAAATATTATTGGATTTGGGGCAAGACACAGAATTGAAGGGAATACCATCAAGCTTGCAGCAGCCAGTGGAACTTCAAACATGATTGATGGACTATTTGCTACATTGAATTTTGATGTCATCGCAAATGAGTCTGGACAAACCGAAGTAATTCTGGAATCATTTGGATTAAACTCAAACCTGGAAAGCTCGCCAGTAACAATTA
>JAYEKW010000155.1 GCA_034716895.1 Candidatus Neomarinimicrobiota bacterium | reverse complement strand
AACTGAAGTGAGATGATTTATTTCAGATAAAGCATCTTACTTGTTGCGGAATATTTACCAGCATTCATGTGGTAAATATACAGCCCGGAACCAACTGGTTTGCCATTGGTATTCAAACCATTCCACATCACGTTGTATACACCAGGTGCATAGTTGCTGTTGACCAGGTCAACAACTTTCTGTCCCAGCATGTTGTATACGGAGATCACAACATCACTTGAGCTTGGAATCTCAAAGGCGATGGTTGTAGTCGGATTGAAGGGGTTTGGATAGTTCTGAGCAAGTTTAAACTCAGTTGGCAGACTGGCACGATTATCAATACCGGTCAGGATACCAAACCAGGTCAGTGACATGGTCTGAGGTGATTCAGCTGCAAAACCCCACCAGGTATAAGGTGTGGCATTCACACTGAGCGGATCAAAGCCCAGGAAGACAACTTTGTCATCGCCCACTTCGCGGTTCAATCCGATAGCGATCGGAGTGTCACCAAAGGTGGTCATATTGACATCAGTAGCATTCACAGGGGTAAATCCGTCTAACCAGTTAGAGACATCGATCTCATAGACAGGATCATACATAAGTGTATCACCAACTGCTGTATGAGCAGTGTAAAGATCACCTGTTAGTACGTTTCCAGCAACGGCCTCAATGGCATCTGCTCCAGCGGAACTGGCATTGATGTCATTAAAACTGTGGGAAACACCCAACACATCATATTCGAAATCACCAGCTACAAAATCCAGATCAGCCCAACCTGCCAAAGCACCAAACCATTCATCTCCAGCGAGGAAATAGTTCTTGGCACCTTCGGCCAACCAGGCGGTGATCACTGCGCGATGGTCATAAACCGGACCGTCAGTAGTGATCTCATAGATCGTGGTATATTCCGAGGCGAGTTCTGCGGTAAGAGCTTTACCCCAGACATCGTGTGGAAAATCAGCTGTTGTATAGTTCGTATAGTCGCCAATACCGAAATAGTAATCAGAAGGATAACCAGCAGTGGCCAAACCATTGAATACTACCAGAGTCGGTGCAGTCGGTACAAAACGTTCGAACTCGTAAGCTTCTTCGTTGGCTGGCGGCATGGTGCTGGTATCACCATCTGATACAGCTTCAATACCCCAATAGTATAATCCGGCTTCGGATACATCAGGAATTTCAGCTGAATAGACATCACCATCAGCGGTCATGGGAATTGAAGTCCAACTGGCACCTTCGTCAGGACTGAACAGCACGTTGGCTGTGATGGCATCACCATCAGCATCAACGATAGTTGCACTTACAGCATAGGGACCTGAAAGGACGGTTCCACCAGGACCAGAAACTTCAGAGATCTTGGCAGGTGTACTGACACCCATCCAGGATAGTGCACCGGTAAAGAAATCGGCGAACTGCTCATAGGTCAAAGAGCCATCTGCAGCAGTATCAACAGCTGCATCGATCATAAAGCCAAAATAAGCGGTCTGGAAGGTACCTGATTCATAGGCAACTCCATAGGTCAGACCGTCACCACCAGCAAACAGAGCTGTGCCACTGGCAGGAACAACCGGGTCACCCCAGTTGGTTGTACCATAGATGTTATGCTGAATAACCAATGGTGTGGATGCAAAATCCAAATCCATTTCGGTTCCACCAATACCATAGAACATGGTATCAGCAGTTGAAACGCCATCTTCATCAGCAGGATCATTGGTACCGGATCCGATACCAAAATAGTCATAAGCAAAATCACCAGCTGCAAAAGTTATCTCAGCAGGCAGACCATGACCATAATACCAGTCCTGATCAGACAGGATCAAATTACCACCATTGTCCAGGAAGGCTGCAAAACCAGGATCATATTCACCGGCAACAGCAGGAACATTGGTAGTTCCCCAGCCATAAACAACGATATTTGACCAACCAGCATTGATGATGGAAGCATCTATACCAGCTTCAACAGAGGTATTCCAGTACTCATAAACAATACCGAGATCGCTGGCAACCGTCTCAAAAAGAGCATTGGCTAGCTGATCGTCATTATTGGAATCATAGACGATAAGCAGGTCAGCATCTGGATTGGCTGGTTCTGTAATAAAGAAACTCAATGCGATTGATTCTGATGGAAGACCATCATTATCAACAGTTGTAATCCAGTATGAGATCTTATCACCAGGTTCAAAAGCACCTGCGATATCATAGGTGTACAGACCATTACCATTAGGCAATGTCTCACCAGCAGTCATTGAACCAGTAGTCTCAACATCATTCAGTGCCCAATGGAAAACGATCGTATCGTTGGCATCAATGGCTACACCATCCTGATCATCATCAAACAGATCAGCAACGATAGTGAATGGACCATCAGTGTCATAAGTGTTGTTGGCCTGTGATAAGTAATTTACAGCAATGGGAGCACCCCAGGGGTAAGTTACCTTAACCATCATCATGACATCAATTGCACCACTGTAGCGACCCCACAAACCTTCAGTCCAAGGACCACCAAGCCAGGTATAACTGATATTGCCCTGATCATCAGTGGCATCTGCCAGTGGATTGGGAGTTTCACCACCCTTAACAAATCCAATAACAAAAGGGGGTACATTGCTTAAGTCAGTGGAATCACCAACCACAAAAGTACCACCGATGTCCAGTTGATAGGACCAATCGGCTACATAGGCATCAACCGTATTGGGGGTGATGGTAGTACGCATTTCGCCAATAGGTGTTCCATCAAAGGATCCACGGTCGATCTGGCTACACTCACCATCAGGGCTGATAGCTGCAGCTGCAGCACTATAATCAGCACCAAAAGCATTGATGTTTCCCGGAGTGAACCACTGAGCATATACTTCAGTGACTACAGCAGGAGCTGCCGGGGTAAAAACTACAGCGAAAGTATCTTCTGCTGCACCTGAACCCAGATAATATTCAGCATTATCATCGACATGCTTGAGTGTCCAGAGCAGATCTTCGCGAGTTGCTTCTGCAGCGGGCGTGGTCTCATTTCTGGCGGTTTTGATCCTGATGACTTCCAAATCGTCAGAATTACCAACCTTTTTAACTTCGAGTAAATTCGATGGAACCTGTTGTCCAGTACCGGGCATTAAAACTTGAACGCTGTTGCCTTGTATCTGGGGACTTGGCCCATCAATTTTCGCAAACGTTACCGGCACTATAAGCAATAGTCCCAATGTGATTGCAAGTAGCTTCTTTGTCATACATCATCCTCCTTTTAGGATATTTGTGTAGCCTACTTATTCTAACGTACTTACTAAATCTATCAAATCTGATAGAAATGCACCAAAATTATCAGTGTAATAATAGTCTACTGATACTCGTTGTCCAGTTGTAAATACTGGATTTCCAAAAATCTGGAACTGATTGTGACCTTCATCAATATCAGTTACGCTGTAGCTGGCTCCGTCATCCACAACTGCTGTCACTGAATTCACCTGGATTAATTGACGGCCTGAATACACATTGATATTCAGCAGACCATTTAATTCGGATCCAGCTGTTGCCAGTGCCTGGCCCGTGGCTTCGAAATAATGGGCGTTTGCTAGAGAAATGGAGCTTACCAAACCTGCATCAGCAGTAGAAATTGCTGAAAGCAGGAATGTGTCGTCATCCAGAATGTACTTGATCTTCCAACCACTATTCCTGGAGTAGCTGTCAACCAGGGGTGTGAGTGCTCCATCACCATTGTCACTTAGTCCGGTCAGAATAACATAATCAGCCAACTCTAAATTGTGACCTGTCGCACTAATGCTCAACCAGGGGGTTGAGAGAGTATCACCTGGAGTGATAACAAACCCGGAGTCAACCACGGTCAGTGCAGATACACTGCCTGAGACTGGGGTTTCCCGGATAACACTGGACATCTCCAGACCAAGGTCCAGAACTTCCTGAAAAGCATCAGCATAGTCGCCCTGGTAGTAAGCAGCGAGCATTCTGATCCGTTTTAAGGCATTCAGATTTATTTCAGTATCGTGACCAAATTCATAATCAGGATCAGCGGCAATAATGGTGCTGACATAACTGATTGCGTGATCATATTCTCCTTCGATGAGAGCGATCCCAGCCAAACCAGCTTGCGCATCCAACTCTATCCCGGCACCATTCTCTTCGTCCAGGAAGGCAAAGGCAATGGCCGAGCCCAGATAGATCCGACCGTTTTCCAGGTTCAGATCACGGATATTGCTCCAACCCAACCCCAGATAGACTTCCGGCAGGGTAGCTTTCCTTTCGGCAGCAGCTGAGAAGGTTTCTATTGCAGTTGCATAACGTTCACTTTCAAAGGCAGCCCAACCCTGAATCATAAGGTCATCGAATGATTCCGGAGGCTCTGTCAAATAATCCGCATTGTCACTAAACTCGCTGGCACAACCAAACATGAGGGCAGACAAGACAAGGGACATCAATATTTTAATTTTCATCTCTTCACCACCCTTATTTCAACAAGACCATTTTTTTGACCAGCCGGACATCCGCGCTTTCAATCGTATAAAAATATACTCCTGAGGCAACCTGAGCCGGACTCCCATTGCGTGCATTCCATTGGATGGCATGCATTCCAGCAGGATAGTGACCATCCACCAGCGTGGTAACCTCCTGCCCCAGCATATTGAACACCTTGACCGTTACAGCAGCATCCCGGGGTAGGCTAAACGAGATAGTCGTCGAGGGATTGAACGGGTTGGGATAATTCTGCTCCAGAGCAAACACCTTGGGAATGAATAGTTCTGCCTGTGGGTGATCCCCTGTTGCGATCACAAAGCGTCCCAACTGACCAGTGGTCACATCCAACTGTTGATCAGCAACATCAACAATTCCACCCAGATAGCGCCAGTGCTCATCACGGAGCAGATAGACACCAAGAGTAGCAGCCTGCTCCAGCTGATTTGAGGTCAGGGAGAGGGTCAGAGTTGCTTCCCGGTTCAGCCGGAGTTGATCATGACCGATATAATAAATATTGGAAACCGATTGAATACCATCCGGTAAATCCGGTATCCCTCCCATCCCTGCACTTTCATGCTCATGCAATCGACCCGCCACGATATAGCGGGAATATGAGACTGCGTTTTCCGGGATGGATAACTGTCCCGATCCGTCTGGTAAAAGCATGGCCAGCGAGCTATTCCGTCTGGCCAGACCAATACTGATGTTCCGGGTAACCGGATCCAGTGAAACCCCGTTTTGATCACGACCACTGAAGACCAGACTGTAGGCTCCTTCGGCGGTCAGCGTGTATTTCCCGGAATAGATGGAAACGATTCCGTCTCGGCCATCCAAAAGGGGCAACTCAACCAGGGTCGTATCAACCAGACCATTGATCTGAGCCACAGCTCCCTCTTCACCAGTAAGGCCGTAGATAGGACGCTCTGAAACGACAAACAGATCGAGGTAATTCTCAGCATCTGGATTCTGAACGGCATAGAAATCGCCAAACTCAGGTTTACTGGTTACGTTGGTAAAGACATAATCAAAGGTAACCGGTGGCTGGGCATAATCTGTTTTGGCAACCACCAAAGCCAGAAGCTGAACGCCTCTTGCAGTGTCAGGTACTGTTGACCGAAATGAAAACAGATCATCCGTCGTCATTGGGAGTTGACCACGACTGGTAAGCGGATCCAGATCAAAATCAACAACCTCATAATCGCGGGTCATGGGATCCAGATAGCCACTATGCAAGAGAACCTTGCTGGCCATGAATTTGATTCCGTCATAGCCATCGAACACCAGCGTATCACTTGCATTTAGATCAGGGGAAACGATGTTAAAATTCCCCTCAATATCGATGAAATAGGAACGAGCAACATAGAAATTGAAAGACCAGGGCTGAATCAGATCCTTGGCAAAGGGTGCCCCGCTTCCAGAAGCTTTATCCCAGGCCAGATTACCGGCGTTCTTGCCACCAGGAGCACCGTCCAGGGCTAATGCCTGAAAATTATAGATTCCGCCGTACCTCGCGCTATCACTGTCACTGTATTGCGTCAGATCTAGAAAACAGGCCACTGCATAGTTTTGGTAGGATTGGGCTGCACTTATGCTATACCCCAACTCTTCCAGGGCAGCATCGACAGCAGCGATACCGATTACATCTGATGCTGCGATCGTTTTGATGATCGCCAGTGAATCAGTTGCACCGGGAAACTTTTCAGTCAGATAAGTGAAATAATTATAAACATTGAAGAGGTCACCCCGGGACTTCAGAAGACTCTGAGCGATATAGGTCAACTCATTATTGGCAGTGGCCTTAGTGTTAACACCATCACCAAAAAACTTGATATTGCCTACAGTTTGCTCCTGCATCTTCAAGGCAACACCATAATTAATCCATCTTTCCTGCTCTGGTTTGTTGGTCATGGCTGACAACAGGGTGTATTGATAGGTCAGGGCATTGAACATGCTCTCATCCCATTCAGAATAGGGAGCTACACCCACGAGCTGTGGGTCAACATCCAGATAGATCAGATCACTATGATTGGAATATTGTCCATCTGAAGTATCCTGGAGAGTCACAAATCCACTCTCAAAAAAGCTATCCTGGGTATCATTTCGCCCCAGATCATATTCATCCAGCAGATCTGCCAGAAAGAACACTACTTTATCATTACCATCAGTATCAAGGATACCACCATAGTAGGCATCAACAATGGCCTGGATACCCCGGGTACTATCTACAGGAGTGGAGGTCTCAAAAGCAGTTTGAATTTCAATGAGATTGGCTTGACTGACTTTGCCGTCAGCCCACATTTCATCATCCACATAGATATCACAGGATTCACCAATCAGTTTCAGCGCTCCAAACCTTAGTTTCGGACCGGGTGCGAAAGCTTCGAAACTTCGCAAATAGAAGGTTCTGCCAACTGCCGAACTGAGTGTATCTGTCACTGAGGTCAAACTTGAGATATTGGTAAATGCTCCAGCACTTACGGTTAGATCAGGAGCAATGCGAACGCTATCGACCAGGGCTTCAAAAGCATTAAAGGAGGCTTCATCAAGCTCCAGCTCGATCTGCCTGCCATAATTGAGTTCGGCTTCATTTAAAATGGTTCCATTCAGATTCAAACCGGCTAAAGCAAAATCAGCCACTGTGATACTAGCGTAACTCACCGGTTCATTGGTCTCAATTTCGATGGTCTTGGTAAAGACATTCAATCGCGAGCCCACGATCACAGGAGCTGTTGTATCTGCCACAACCTCAAATCGGATCGAATCCACTGCTCCAACAGCAGCATTACCATTGAGAAACAAGAAGGCATTAAAGACATCTCGATCGATGTAAGTACTCAGGTCGTCCAGATTTGCATAGGTCTCAAGTGTGATAGCATCAGCCTCAGAAAGCTGGATGTAAGTATTTTTCTTGCTTCCGGAGTAGTATACGGATCCAGTGCCTAAAACAATGGCAGAATCTGCAACACTATCATACAGATAAAGTCCGCTAAGTTCCTGTTCATCGGCATTATCTAACCCGGTGAGAGCATCTCCCTGATAAAAACCAACACCAAGATTCAGATCCCAGGTCAGGGTCAGGGTGTGCTGTTCAACATCATAGTTCGAAGTCACCAGAATAGGTGGTTGCTCATTGGCTGAGCTGTTCTCTGTTACTCTTACAGGTACACCGGAAAATTCACTGTTACCGTTACTATAATTGTCATAAAGCGCGAAAGAATTGACAGACAGGGTCAAGGCTGAACCGTCCAACAGTCCCTCCACTCCGGCTTGATCACCTATGGGCAATTTGAATTTAAAAGCGGTGTTGTTGAACCCAGATAAGCTTGAGGGGTTGCCCTCAACGCCATTCAAAGAATAGCTGCCGGCAGCCGAGTTCAGATTGAACTTGGTGTATACCGGGCTGGGATTCGTGAGACCAATGGTACGACCTGCAGCAAACATATTGGAGAAATAAATACTCAATATGTTCTTGGACAGATCATAAACGGCTGAATCAGCTGCAAAATCAACTGAATCCGAAATAACGGACACACTGGCATTGCTGGCCAGGTTCGGGTTATAATTTGTGTCTACAAAAGCCCATTCGTTGACTGCCAGATTTAAAACATCCAATCCAACACTGGCTTCCAGACGTTTTGCATCATTACTGGTAAGAACGATATCAAGTGTATCAGAATCCTCTGTCTGAACCAGGCTCCCAATATTTTCCAGCGTCATGCTGCCGGCAGAACCAACCAGACCGATCTCAAAAGGTTGAATATTGGTTTCAAAGTCCAGGGCGCCATTATCGTTGCGATCTTCTCCGTCATCATTACCAGGGATGGCGTTTTGGAGTAATCCATTTCCCGGTCCGCCGGCGATAGAGCGGTCTTCAGCCAATCGATCATATTGAACATAACTATCGAAAGTCAGCGTAAGGGTGTTGATGTTGGCATCGTAAACAGCTGATTCAATGACCGGCCGGGAATTATCCGGAGCAACGGTACACGCCACAGCTTGGGCCAAACACATCTCATTATCTTCTGAAATGAAAGCACCTGCATCCAGTTGGAGTGTCAAATTATCGGTAGCCATACCTTCCAGGGTTTTAATCTGATCCAGATCAGTTCCCCACAGTTCAAACAGGTAGGCATTCTCACCGAAAAAGCTGCCGGTAAAACTGTCTATAATGTCCTGATAGATAAGATGAATAATAATGGTATCATTGAGGACCAACCCGGCAGGGTTTACTACCTGACCACCTTGCAAAAAGAGATCGGTGTTGGGTCCAGAATTATCATCATCAAATGAGATCAGGCCAAGAAAGACATTATCAACCTTCACATCCTGATCAAAAACCAGAACCAATTGATTGTCATCCGGCTGATAACCGGCAAATTGAAGTTCAGGAGCTGAACCGAAGATCACTGCACTGGACAGGATAAACGATAGAGCTATATCAATTGTTTTATGCTTTAAAATCATAGCTAGACCTATCCTTATCGTGATATTGTCAATGAAAACTGATGTACAGCCCCTAAGAGATCATAGGAGGAAATGGCGTAGTCAAACCGACCAATTGAAGCCACTTCTATCCCAACCCCTCCAAACAGAGCAGCATAAGAAGTATTCTCAGGAGCGAGCCAGCCACCACCACGCAGGTGAATGGTATTCATAAAGCGATAGTCAACTCCGATATTCAAGCGTTCAGCGGCTTCGTTGGGGTGCACTGCATCAATCGCAACTGTTAAAAAATGATTGTTCGTATCTTCAAGAAAATCCATAGCTACACCAACCTGGAAGGTCAGCGGCATGTGGAAGGGGTGATACTCACTTGGCTCCGGTACGATCTCACCATTATTAAAATCGGTGAAACTGGTATTGAAATCCAGTTCCGGACCGAAATTCCGGATGGTCATACCCAGACGCAAAGAGCGAAAACCGGTACGATAATATGTGCCCAGATCCACCGCCCAGGCCGAGGCATTCAAATCATAAGCGGAAATTGATTCTTTGATGTATTTCAGATTCATACCAAAGGCAAATCGATCCGTAAAAGAACGGGCAAAGTTCAAACCTATTGCTACATCTGACCATTCAAAGGTGTTACCTGTACCGTCCTGTTGCAGAACCGTGGTCTCTTCCATGGTACCTGAATTCAAGCCCCTGAAGGAGAGTCCCACGGTGCCAATGCCATCCAGCCGATAAGCGGCTGAACCACCATTTACCGATATACCGGCAAAATAGTTCACCATTCCGAATGAAGTACTCCAGGAAGGCACAAAGACCAATGTGGCCGGATTGTAATGACTGGCGGAAGCATCCGGCATGGTGAGAGCAGCATAAGCGTCTCCCATACCCCGGACTCTGGCATCCAGAGATATATCCAGGAAGTGAGCTCCAGCAGTTCCAATTTTTTCAAATATTTCCTGACCAACAGCACCACGTCCGATGAGCAGAAAGGTAATTAAGACAATTGCTTTAAATTTCATATTCATAGTCTCTCTCGCTGCTTTCTTTAACGAAACAGTGCGAATTTATCAACTTTTTTCACCATCTTCGTTGAACTTTGCCCAACGACATCAACGTCCGGGGCTTCAACGACATACAGGTACAGTCCACTGACAGCAGATTGATTGTTACGACTGACCAGATCCCAGAACTCATAGTCCGTACCATTGGTGTGCTCAATCTCAATCACCATATCACCGGCCAGGGTAAAGATGGTGATCTTGGCCACTGGTGGTAATCCGGCAAATTTGAGCCGATCTTCGTATTGGGCTTCCCAGAGTGCCGTACCACGGTAAGGATTAGGCACAACCTTTACGCCATCCAAACTGGGCACGCTCTCCCCTACTTCGTAGAGACGTGAAGGAAAAACTGCCACAGGCGCTCCAGACAAAGTCTTTTTGTAATTGCTTAAGGGAGAATATGCTCTGGGCAGATCTTGTCCAGCTTCGGCAGCGGTTTTGATCGGATCATAAGCACTCAACGCATAAAAATAGGGAATGCTATTCATGGGAGGTTCAATCGATACACCCCAGGGAGTCATACCACCAAGATCCTGATAGGTTTGAGCGATATTCGGCAGGTCAACCAGAATCCAGCTACCAGCGGATTCTTCCCAGCCAGTTTCATCCACAAAGAGAGTATCCATACCATCCAGTTTGGGGTTCAGAGTGTCCCCCTGTTGGTTAACGATGTAAACGGCACCATTTACATTGTCGTAGGAGTAGATCATCTCCCAACCCTGAGGATTGTATGTAGAACGATAGAGCTGATAACCTTCAAAATCAGTTTGTCCCAGATTGGGGTCAATACCGGTCTCTGCTGTACGATCCCAAGCCAACTCGATGCCATTATTAATGGGTGAATAGGAAAGATTCGGTACAGCTGGCGGGATGGGAAGCACCCAGTGTTTATCCTCATCCCAGTTACTTGGATTATATGGATCACTGGTTTCACTACCTGAGTAATAGGCTTCCACAAGGTTGTCAGCATTCTGACGCAGTCCTTCCAGACCGCGGCCAATAACACTAACAAAGACCAGTTTAATTGAGCTACCCTCAGGTAGATCAAAGGGACCGGTTGTCAGCAGATAACGATAGTCAAACTGCGGGAATCCCAGTTCCAGGGGATTATCAAGAAACTTCTTGGATTGACTCGCCACATGTTGTCCCATCATGTAATCCCAGCGATCATCATCAGTTTTTGGATCTGATTCCCAGTTCCACCACTGATGTGACACGGCGGCCGTGTAGTCGCGACCCTCTATCAAGTGCGACGGTGCTCCGGTTGCCAGTAACATGCCTCCCAGAAAACCATCCACGTTTGGACTCATTTCACGCTCACCATAATCATTGCTGGATGACACTGGATCATCACCATCATAGATATATGACAGGCTTCGGGGGAAAATATACCCGTGAAGCGTATCACCATCAACAATGGCCGGTTCTCCAGCAAAGCGACCTAAATCTTCAACATCACTTTGCCAGTTGATCACAGGTGCAGCAGCGTCAAATACAATGCCCCACTCATCATAAAAACCGTCTGCCTCGGTTAAATCAGGGTTATAATTGGGATTGTGTCCCTGGTCCCGATAGTAGGGAACACCATATTCATCGTAGCCAGTCCATCCATCACCGTTTAGATCATAAGGATCAACGGCATCGAGGATATCTGTATCAGTGTCACCTTCATCCCATCCATCGTAATCGACCAGATCATCGATTGCCAACATGGAATTGTCGACTGACGCTGCATCAATATCATACCAGAAGCCCACATGAACGTTTGTCAGGTCACCATTCAAACCGGTGTTGAACACTTCATACTCAAAGGCAATGGCATCATCATAATCAGGGAGACTCCAGGTCATACCCCGTTGAGCAACACGGACACCCAGGGGCAGGTGGCTACTTTCAGAGTGCGCCTCCAGATCATCAAAGACCATATAACTGTCTTCCAGTGATTTTGCCTTGGTTCCACCGACAGTAGTCCCAAGCTCACCAGGGATTCCTGTAGTGGGCAGCCACTCCTGATCAGGATTATAGAAATAGGAGGTTACCGCTGGATCTCCACCCAGCATTGCTCCTACCCAAACTCCAGAATCGTACAAATAGTTATTATTTGAGCCACCCGGCCATTGCATGGACGGTCTTCCTGCAGATTCAAAATTGGGGTCACCGACACTACCATAGTTGGTAACAGAAGTCCAGAGGTTACCCGTAGTATGAATAAAAAAGGCTTTCTCAGGACGAGCTGATGGTTTGGCCAATTGGCTGCCACCCTGTTCGTCATGCAACTTATTGCGGGCCTGCAACACTTCAGGAGCAGATAGCAATAGAAGACTAACAACAAGGGTACTGACTAGATTTAAATACGCCACTTTCATAAATTATAGACCTAACTTTCCTAAATATTTAGAAACCAAGAGAGAACCCAATCTGAAACCGGCGTGAATCAGCATAGATCGCCGGGTTTAGATCAGATCCCATTTCAGGATGTGATTTATTGTAATCCGTTTCACCATCATTATCGCTATCAGTCTGGGCGAGATACTCAGCATCGGTAAGATCGCCGGCATCGTGGGCTTCAGCCAGCATACGATAAGTATGGTACCACTCAACATCAGCAACACCGTTGAAATTTTGGGCATCAAACACGTTGGTGATCATCATGAAGACCTGTGCATTGGTTTTGCCTAAATGATAGCGATAGGACAACCGCAGGTCAGTCCTGGAAGTAGGCGGCAGAACACCCTCATTCTCTACGATCAGACGACCCTGACCGGGAAGAGTATAACGAGTACCACTACCAGCAGTCACAACCATGCTGGCCAAGAAGCCTTGATATCTAAAATTGATATTGCTAGCCAGGGTATGAGTCTGATCCCAGTCCAGGAAGGATTCGAAGGTGGGTACGATGTTTCCTGACCATTCTGTTGTATATCCCTGACCGGCAGCAGAGGCTTTTCCCTTGGCAATGGAATAAGTGTAATTCAACTCACCGGAAATCAAACCGGGAGGCATCTTGACCAGTGAGAACTCAAAGCCACGCACAGATCCATAATCAGCATTGAAGTAGGTCGTGTACCAATCTGAAACCGTCCAGTAGATCGCTTTGGTATCGGTCAAACCGTAAATGTCTTTGTAAAATCCTTTGACCTCGACCATCATTGAATTGTTGAATTCATGACGGACACCCACTTCATAAGATGTAGTTAACTCAGGATCCAGATTAGGATCACCTACAATGGGAAACCCACCACCCATATTATAGGTGATGTTTCTAAACAGGTAATTCAGCTGTGGTCTCTGATAATAGCGACCATAATTGAAGTAGAGCATGTCATGGTCAGTGATGGGATGGGAGACACCCAGACGGGGCGCAAATCTCATTTTACTCTTACCCGGTTGCGGATCTTTCATATCTCTAAGCTTATGTTTGTATGTACTTGACAGAGCTTCATCATAATACTCCGGAGTTCCATCACCATTCCAATCAGCATAATCTCCAGAAGTCCAGGTGGGGTCAGTCACATCACCAGGGTAATCCTGATTTGGATCAAACCATTCCCAACGCAGACCAATATTCATGATCAGACCGGGAAATTCCATCTTGTCATTGGCATAGACTGAAAAGTCCCAGGGTGTAACAGTATAACTCTCAGCATAACCGTAACGGTCTGGTGGATCATGATTAAAAAGGTCATAGCCTTTGTATTCCAAACCAGTGCTGACCTTATTGTTGTTATTGTATTGGGAAACCAGATCGGCTTTTACAGTTGTGGTCACTTTATTATCGGCATGCCAGTGATCCCGGTTATAGGTATAAGGATTATGAGGTCCTACTCCATAGAAATCGCGATAATGTTTGAACCCTTCATCAACTGGAAAATCAACCCAGTCGATCCAATTCGCCCTGTCGGTATCGTCGATATCGCCATCGCCATCCCAGTCCCGTTCTGATTCATCTACATAATCATTGTTATTGGAATCGTGAAACATATCCTGGCTGTCATCAAAACCCCAGACTGCCTTGTCAGCATCATAGGCATCCAGAATGCCATTGCCATTCAGATCTTCGCCATCGTCCAGAACACCGTTATAATTCCGGTCCTCATTGACCCGCTCGATAATATTGTTATTAAGGGAGGTCTCGTAACGAGCTATTTTGATCTCATAGTATGTTTTTGGGGAAAGTGAGTGGGTGAATCCACCCATAACCAGATTACTGGTTCGGTCTGTCCAGGGTAAACGATCAGACATATTGTAGCTGGTTAGACTCCGATTACGGTCAACGTCCTCGGAATCCAGGATACCGTTGCCATTCAGATCTTCACCATCATCCAGAACACCGTTAAAATTGATATCCTCCGTATCCAGCTGGCCATTACCATACCAATAATCAAGTAGACCCTCGGTATCGATCTTACCATTGTCATTGACATCTTCTCCGGCGTCCAGAATACCGTTACCGTTGATATCTTCAGTCTGGAGACCATCCGACTGTAGCCAATTCAGATAGTAGTCCGGTATTTCTTCATCCAGGAGTGTTCCATTGGCAAATTCACCCTCGATAGATCCGTCATAGGACTCCAGATAACGGGGCATATAGGAGCGCATCCGATCTTCTAAAATTGTATGGCTATAGGCATGGGAATAGCCCCACTGACTAATGGATCGGGTATATAATGTGCTGAGATTAACTTTAATGGCATCAGTGATCCGGTAGGTGAGTTTGGCCGTATAGTTATTCAGGTCACCGTACTGATTGGTGAAACGACCGGAGTTCTCGTCAATTTCACCTGAGACAAATAAATTCAACTTAGCTGACAGAAGGGGTAGATTTCCACTGAACTCCAGCTTCTGACGTTCGTGGGGATCTTCACCAGTAAAAGCATCAGCGACAATAGCGGAAGTTGTATACCTCACCTTACCGGATATGTTGCGACCACCTTCGGCAGAGACAACATTGATCACACCAGACTGGGCATTACCATATTCTGCCCCAAAACCACCAGACAGGATATTGGCTTCATCAACAGCCATGACCGGTACGTCAGTATCATTAGGATTTCCAGTTAGAGGATCATTCAGAGCGATCCCATCAAAGAGGTAAACAACTTCACTGGCACGGCCACCACGCAGGTGCAAACCGCCATCATTGACGGCTCCGGCAGACAGGGCTACGGCACCTTCAAGATTGGCAACCGGCATGTCTTCCAGGTCTTCTGCAGCAAGGGTTCGGCGACTGGCAGTTAAATCTTTTTGAACCAGAGCCCGCTTGGCCACAACAATAACCGCTTCCGAGCTTTCAATAATTTCAGAGGCCAACTCAATATCAAGGGGAGTTGTCAGGTCTGCATTGACCTGTACTTCCTGAATCTCGATCAGGGTATAGCCAATGTACTGGGCTCGCACAGAGTAAACGCCAACTGGTATATTGATAATGTAGTACTGACCTTCACCATCAGTAGCTGCACCGAGGTTCGATCCTTTGATAAAAACATTGACACCGATCAATGGTTCACCGGTTGAAGCATCGGTGACCTTTCCCATGATTTTCCCTGTGGTTCCCGCCATTACCAATTGCGCGGCCAATAGCAGAACCAGCATGCACTGCAAGCAAAAATGCCTTCTCATTTATGAAACCTCCACTAACGTTCATTCATAACGCATCGACGTGAAGTTTAGTTAAAATTAATTCCGAGGGCAAGTTTTTTATTACACCTTGTGAAGCCTTATTTATAAAGGGTTTTCTCTATTCGTGCTCTGGTTGATCCATGGTAAGCTGAACAGATTCAACGGGTCTGTCGGTCAATTCTGAAGCATGTCATATTTCTATTACAGAGGTAAGAGCACCTGCTCAATGTCAAATGATCTAAAAAATTGTTTTAATAAGTAATGTGCGATTAACAAACGCCTATCCGATCAAGGTTTTCATCTCTATTTACCTGGTATTCGTCTTCGTGATGGAGATTGCCACCAGTCTATGTCTTCCAGACTACGCCGTGGCAAGCAGTCTTAGTTATCGCAAAGATGGAGAAAGCCGCGATGAATCGCGTCTTCACGGGGATGTCTTATCCATGAAATATAAAAGAGGGTCACTCTCTGCAGAATGACCCTCTTTATATTCTAGATCAACTAGCTTGGATTAGAAACCGAAAGTAAACGCCAATACGCTTAGATCGTTAAGTCCATTAATCGTAGTTGATTTATAACCATATTCAACACCGAAGACAAAAGTTGATACGGGAATCTTGATACCACCACCGAAGGAAATACCATAAGTATTGTCGGTAAGGGCTTCATCCCATCCATCAGTATCGTCATCAACGGAAAACATGCTGGTACCACCGCCGGCCCAGAGACAAAAGGCATCGGTTTTCATGGCATAATCAGCACCAAGGCGATATTCATTGAACCCAAAGGAGTTATTTTTGAATACACCATGGAGATTAACCATGTTGGCAACTGTATAGCTGAGTCCAATATCCAGTGAGGCTGGAACTTCAAAAGCCTGAGCAACGACTGCAAAATTTTCTGCAACCGTACCTTCTTCAGATCCCGCAGGATCAAGCTTTTGCTCCAGATCATTACCGGAAAATGCCATTTTAACACCGATGTTCTTCAAGGTAACGCCAACACTTAAAGGCATGTTAGCAGCCTTATACTGAACACCCATATCAAAAGCACCACCAGTGGCTGATGTTTGGATAAAGGTTTCACTGATCACCTTGAACGTGGCACCAAAAGCAACACGGTCGAAAAACATCTTGGCCAATGAAGCAGAGACCGTGATGTATTTAGGCGAAAAGTATGATTCCTGATAGCCATTGGGATCTTCTGCCGTGGTATGCAGAATATCACCAAAGGTCAATGTCTTGGCAGAGATACCAAAAGCATTACTACCAAACTTGGTTACAAATGAAGCATAAGACACACCAATGTCTGCCAAATAGTTCAAATGTGAAAGCTGTGCTTCCATGTTAGTTTTCAGCTTGGCAATGCCAGCCGGGTTATAAAACATGGCGTCTGCACCGGCCATAACGGCCATATTTGACTCGCTGAGAGCAACAGCCTTGGCACCGGTGGGAATGGTAAGTTCCAGAGCACCATAGGTACCCACGGATTTACCAGTCCCGGCAAAGGCAGTTGTTACAACGAGAAGTGCTATTAAGAAAAATGCAATTTTATTTTTATACATCGCTCTTCCTCCTTCTAGTAGACATCTAGTCGTTGTTGTGGCATCACGACTGCGAGTTTAAGTACCTTATCACCTTCATCCGTAGAGACAACGGCGATGTACACACCTGATGCAACCAGAACGTTAAAGCTGTTCTGGGCATTCCAGATCTCTTCCTGACCACCACTATGTTCAAGAGTTCTCACCAATTGCCCGGCTAACGAATAGATGTTGATCGTTGCTTCGTTGGGCAGATTAATGAAATGAATATAGTTATTGAGAGGCGTTCTCTCTTCAGGATTGTAACCAAAGTATGGGTTTGGCCAGACTTTGATCAGATCCAGATCCTCTGCCAGAGCAGAAGGTGCAGTGGTCGTGAATGTGAAATTATCCACACCTAGCTGAATTGGATTATCATACAGGATGGTGGTTACATCACCCTTAACCCAGTCAGCCGCCCAGGAGATTAAATTCCAGGTGAGATTGTCACCATTAACAGCATCGGCAAAAGTAACTGATGCATCATAGGCTTCATTCCAGAGATAGAAATACATTCGGTCAGCTGGATTGAAAGCATAGAAATGAGCTGCAGTTACGTCACCTTTACGATCGTAGATGATACAAGAGACCTGTTCATCAGTATCTTTATTCCAAACTTCAAAGGGAATTCTGATCTGGAAGAAGTCAGTGCCACCAGTATTCGCAGGGTGGTCAGCAGCAGCATAGCCGCGGGCACCTACCCAGGTTGCGATGGAACCAGTTCCATCCTTGATCTTGTGGTACCATACCGAGCCATCACCATGGACATCAACAGAATCACCATATTCACCTGTCCAACGGATCTCATAATCCATCTGGAGCATATCCACACTGGAAGTACCCAATCCATAAGCATCAATCGCTCTGGATGAGGCAGCCCAACCATAATGGAGGTAAGAATCCCAATCATAGGATCCAGCACCAACATGTGTGATGGAATTTTCCATCTGAGGAGCAGCGTAGTTTGCTACAACATTGACCTGGAATCCATCAACAATGGGAATGGTCGTTCCACCGATATTCCCAAGTCCAGTATGGTAAACACCATTTTTAATATAATCTGACTCAAACCCATCGAGCACAGTCATGTCTTCCAACAGCACTGTCCCAGCGGAGTTTTTCAGATTCCAATGGTTGATGGTGGTAAAGGCATATCCTTCTTCAGTGATGGTACAAGTACCGGCACCGTGGTGGACTCCATAAGTATCATACGGTGCACCATAACTCACTCCCCAGCCATCATCAAAAGCCAGGAAATCAACATCAAGTGGTAAGGTTGGCGTATTTACATTTACGGTAAAGACTTCACCTCCTGCAAAAGAACCTGCAGTTGTGGTATCCATAGAACCCCAGGTTACGGTGTTGTTATTAGCATCAATAACAGCGTCATAACCATGTCCATCACCGTTTCCTACCGCTACTTCACCATAATTTATGGTAATGCCAGCTGGAAAAGTCAGGGTTAAACCATCACACCAGTCATAATCGGGAGATGCAGAAATATCCAAAATGAATTTAAGATCTCTCGTACCTGCAGTTGGGTTTGTGTAAGCGATTCCAGATACTACTGTTCCAGTTAAATCGGATGGCTTAGCCAGACCTCTACCAACTGAATCAGCATAATTTGTGGTTTGCCATACTCCATTAAGATCAACATAATAATGTTGTTGATCAAAATAGACTTCATAATCGTCTCCCGTAAGTGAATACGGATTTGAGATAGCAACCGCAACTGAAGCATCTGCGGTACCGCTATGAGTCACATCAAAAGCAGCAACACCAGTAGCAGCGTTAAGATCTTCTGAAACATCAGTCTGTGGTCTTACTGTCTGAATGGGTGAACTGGATTCAAGCACAGCAGGTGTGGAGAAACCATTATACCCGTAAGCTGATACAGAATAGAAATACTTTCTGTCATCAACCAGGGGAATCCCACCATTCTGAGTATCTGTCTTGATGGAGATATAGCGTTTGACACCCGTGTCGGTTCCAAACTGAACCGGCAGCAGGAGCACATCATTATAGGTAAGGTCAAAGACTTCATCTTTGATGGTCGTGATACCGTTTTTCAGATCATAGGTGGCTACCAAGGTCTTGGCACCCACACCGATTACAGTTTCGTGCTGATAAACGTTATAACCTTCAAAGTCGTAGTAAGAGTCATTTCCTGCTACATACACTGAATAATCTTCAGCATTGTCTTCCCATTCCAGGATGATCTCACCAGCGGCGCGGCTCACCGTTAATTCAGGAACCGGAGGAGCTGGAGGAAGATCAAAATTCGCATCATAAGCAGCCTGAGCATACTTATCATTGAATTTCAAGAGTGAAACGGAACCAAGTGCGCTGTTACCCTGCGCATGCAGGATACCAAACACAACTTCAGCTGAATCACCAGCATCGAAATTGAAAGGACCCACATTCATGAGAAAACGGCGGTCATCCGCAGCATTATCATCACCATCGACCCAGATATTATCCGTACCATCAATATTCAGGCTGGGATCATCAGGGTGGACGAACTTGGTGGCTTCGCCAGTTGCCGAATTGATGAATGGTGATCCATCACGCAGGAAACCGGACATATAGTTATAAGCCTCTATTTCATCATTGGGATCAGTATAAACATCATCACCATTGATGTATTTTACAAACGAGGACATGGGCAGACCAGTATAACCACTTTTTAATTCACCAAAGCAATACTGCTGATCAGCAGGATCATTGGTGGGAAAAGCAGCCTGGAAGAAATCATATCCAACAGCGGGAGCTTCATAACCAAAGGAAAGGTCAGCACCGTCGTTGTAACAGAATCCCAGACTCAGGTCAAGGTCGCAACCGACAAAATCATCACCGGCATTACCCAGATCAGGATCTGACCAGATTCCCAGATACATGTCTTTAACATCATTTCCACCCTTGTTATAGATCTGAGTTTTCACAAACATCATATCACCAAAGGCATCAACGCGGTCATAACCCCAGATGGTCGTACGAACTTCCACCCCTAGAGGATCTGTACCAAAGATCTTGTGATCGGTTGTAACGCCGTCATTCATGACATAGTAGATCACCTGATCACCGATGAATTCCGGATGATCAAGACCACCGGGCATTGGTGTGTATACGCCATCGCCATCTTCGTCAACCCAGGGAGCACCCTGATCAACCGGCCAGGCGGCAAAATCAGGATTACCAGCAGGATCATCAAGATCACTGATGTTCACCTTATAAAGTACATCAGCCGGATCAGTACCATCGGAGCCCCAGGGACCTGAGGTAAATTCTGGTCCGTATTCAGCAACAGCAGTTCTGATACTGGTAACAGAGGAATCCTGTCCAGCAGAACCTGTCACAGTATGGGTAACCTTACCTGCCAGCCATATACCTGAAGCATAGATGGTGTAAGTTGAGTTACCAGCAGGCCAACCAAGACCTGAGTGACCAGTGATCCGGTGTGAAACAATCATACCGTTATTCTCGAGATCATCATCAATACGATTACCATCAAAAGCACCGGTCGATTGAATTGAGGTCTTTCCCAATGCAGTCTTGTCTGATTGCTCTGTGATGCCAGCAAACAAAGGCATAGCCACTAGTGTAGCAACCAGCAAGAACGCAAATATTCTTTTTATATTTTTCATTAATTATTCTCCCTGGAATAGATTCATCTTCACACCCAGTTGGACAGAGCGTGGTTTATCCCAATTAGTAGGATTGCGAATCTGACCGAGATAATAATCCTCGGCTACTTCGTTACCCGATAACCAGGCTTTACCAGGATCAGTATATAGCCAACCGTCAGTACTGGCGTCACCAGTTCCGGCGTATACATCGATCACATTCTTGGCGCCAAGTGCATTCTGAACCAACAGGTAAACTGTCATGTTGATGGAACCAAGCTCAACACCGGTATCCAGACGGATATCCAGATTGCTGGTCCAGGGTGTGATACCGCTATTGATGGGAGCAGTGGGATAGATCTCACCACGGCCATAAAGAGCGGACTCAATTGCTGAAGGTGTGTAAGCAGTACCGGAACCAAAGGTATAGACCATGTTGATACCAGTATTGGATAACATATCAGCGATTTTGTCAAAACGATAGTCCAGCATCAAACTACCGGTATGGCGCTGATCATAGTCCAGAGGATTGATCAAGGTCGGGAAACCGGCCTCACCCTGGTCGGACTGCCAGGCGATGTAGTAGTTGGATTCAGGATCTGAACCAGAACCTTCAGCCCATGAGGCTGTATAGCTCAAGTTAGCCATGAGACCACCGGTTCGGTTCATACCCAAACCAAAGGATACGCCCTTAACAACACCATAGTCACCGTTCTGATATTGGGCCCAGACGAATTCAGCTCCGTCAAGGTTTGCCCCAAAGAGGTTTTTAAGCGTAGTGTAATCACGTACTTCTTTATAAAAACCAGTCACATCAAGAGCCACATTATTACCAACAACCTGTGAAAAACCAATCTCATACTGAGTGGTTTTCTCTGTAGCAAGTCTGGCGTTGGGAGATTGTGTGTAGTTACCCTGGGTGAAATTCGCAGCAAACACTACATCAGACAGATACAATCTGCTGAGAATGGGATGCTGGGAGAACTTTCCATACTGAGCATGGAATTTCGTCTTATCTGTTACAGGAAATGAAAGCCCTAAACGGGGATTTACCTGAACATCAGCATCAACTGCTTTATAGTTACTGGCAGCACGATCAATACGACCGTTAGTCATGGAAATATTATTCCAGTCTTCAGGTGCTTCAGTATTCGGATTGAAGTACTCATAACGAACACCAAGGTTAACAACCAGGTCTTTCAACTCCAACTTGTCATTAATATAGGCACCAAAAATGGTTGGTTTTCCAGGCTCTTGATAGCTGTTACCATTCTCATCATCTTCACCGTAAAGATCAAAACCGAAGTTCTCGGTATAAGCATTACGATAGATAATGTATTTTTCATCTTCAGTAAGACCAGTTTGACCATCCAGGCTTTTAGCCAATTCAACCGGCTGTCCAACCCGATAATACTTGATCGTGTTTCCTCTATACTCAAAACCAGTGGTTACTTCATGATCACCGATCTGATTTAGATAATCCAGAGTTAAACCAGTATAAGATGAGTTCTGATATGAATAATCATCCCATACACGTCCGTAAGAAAGGAAATTTGCCAATTGAGCGATTGACAATGGATTAATTCCAACGCCACTCATGTAGGCATTCCAATCATCATCTGGTGAGCCATAAGCTGCAACATCGTCCCAATGGGTTTCGTCACCCATGGTCTCTTCATAATTAAACAGCGAGAATTTGGCTTTCAGATAGGACTTGGTGGAAAGCACCCAGGTCAGATTTGTGTAAAATGAGGTTTGCAATGATTCAACCCGGCGGTTATAGGCAGAGTTGACCAGCGAGAAAGTATGGGTGTAACTGTGTGAGTTGATATCGTTCATCGTCCCACCAACTTTGATCTTAAAAGGCTTAAGATCGAACATCACGTTACCAGTCAACGTATTTCTCGTTGAACCCACATTGCGACGGGCACCATTGAGTTCCTGAAAATTACTGTAGCCATTCACGGCATATTGATGATCAGTGCCTGTAGTTGACAAGCGGGCTGCATCAATCACAGCATAGTCAGCACCATAATATTCACCCAGCATGTTCTCAATCTGAGTTTCAAGTATGGAGTGCAACACCAGGTCAACATCTCCCACTTTTTCACCGCTAACCCATAATTCACCCTGAGCGTAATCTTTTCCGTCAGTTGCATTATGAGTAAATGTGAATTTGCTCCAATCAACATCCAATTCCTGGCGATCCATGGCATAGTGCGCCGCACTTGAAGCCCGGGGATCATCAGTAGTGCGATTCTCGTAATTCACAAAGTAGCGAATCTTGGAACCAAGAGCGCCACCAACATTTACATTATAAAGTCGATAACCCAGAGAATACAATTTCTCTTCAGCGCCATCACCAGAAGCTCCCAGACCTTGAATAAATTCAACATCCAGATTCATCTTTTCGCCACCGGTCCGGGTAGTGGTTGAAACAACACCACCATTGGCATTACCATATTGAGCAGAGAAACCACCGGTCTGCAACTGCATTTCTTCCATGGCAACATTGGAGACTGTGCTTGTATTCCGCATGTCAAAGACATCGTTCATGTAAACACCGTCAACGTAGTAAGCCACATCCTGATATCTGGAACCACGAATGTGAATTTCACCATCAGTGGCAACCACACCAGTTTGCAGAGCAACTACATTCTGAACACCACGAACAGCCATATTCTCAAGCAGTTCAGCATCAACAACACGAGTCGTGTTGGTGGCATTCATGTTGATCAGGGGTTTTTCGGCAATAACCGTCACAACCTGACCCACCACATCTTCAATTTGCATCTGAAAATCCTGGGTAGTTGTTAAACCGCTGATCACGGCCAGTTCTTGAACTTCCATTGTGGAATAGCCAATGTAAGTACAAATAATTGTGTACGTTCCAGGCGGAACATCCAGGATGACGTAGCGTCCGTTCTCATCTGAGACTGCTCCCAGTGAACTTCCTTTCACTACGACATTGGTAAAACCTAGAGGTGCATCCTGACTCGCATCATACACTGTTCCGGAAATCTTTCCACTTGTCTGGCCAAAAGCCATCGAAGAGAAAATCACCATAACAGCGACTAATGATAGTAGCCTTCTTGTCATCGTTTATCCTCCTTTATTGTTCTACGATTTATCTATCTTCTGCATAACAAAACCAGTTGCTATTGTGACATAAAACACAATTTCCTGTCCCTAATTGTGTAGAGACACCAGCGAATCTTGTAATATTCAGAATAATAGTTACCAAAATATTTTTCTTCTGACGCGAAACTATCATTCATAAAAACTGTATCAAATAGAAAACGCAGTTCCTGCAAAAATAATTCAACCTCCTGATTATCGCTTAACACTGGATGGCTTTTGACAGCGCCAGGTGGTTAAATACACCGCTCAACAGCAATTCAATAGGCCATCTAATCTCTTAATTATCAACATATAAGAGCCATCCTAATTCCTGCATATCGCAACTGCTTCAGCTTGATAACTATTCAGTTGCTAAACCGTTTTTTACTATCTCAGACTACCAAGCCTGGTTATCTCATGCAAAAAACCACATCCCCAGTCATCATTATTGGTAATTATCTCAGACGTTTAGGGTAGGCGTTGGTCTTGACTTTCACTCAAAATATCAACGAACAGGGTTAGTATTTGCATAGAATCCGGGATCAGGAACAGGTTATTCTGCCTGAATCGATTTGAATCCTGAACATGAGATTTCCCAAGAAGCATCAGGTACTCATTTTTTCTTTCGGCTTTGCCATCGCGCCAAAGTATGCCAATACTGTTGAAATGGTTTCAGCAGAGCAGCCCACGACTTAAGTCGTGGGTTACCATACAGTTATAAGATAGGAAAGGGAATCGTCAGCTTAGTTTAGCTTTACTGCCTTTAGAGACAACATCACCTGTGATAACACACTTGCTGATTTTTTTCCAGCCAGGTAAATCGAACATGATATCCTGCATCACTTTTTCCATGGAACGTCGCAGTGCTCGGGCACCTGTACCATATTTCTGAGCTATATCAATGATCGCTTCCAGGGCTTTATCCTCAATAATGAGCTCAACACCCTCCAGCTCGAACATCTTGCGATATTGTTTGACCAACGCATTCCTGGGCTCTAAAAGAATGGCGCGCAACGCCTTCCTGGTGAGCTCCTCCAGAGCAGCAATCACGGGTAAACGACCAATAATCTCAGGGATTAAACCATATTGCAGTAGATCCTCAGGTTCAACCACCTGCAATAATTCAGCACCTTTAAGGCGTGACTCCTCTTCATCGAACTTCGAGAAACCAAGCAGGGTCTTTTTCCGTCGACGGGCAATGATGTCCTCAATACCCTCGAAAGCACCACCTACAATAAACAGAATGTTCTGGGTGTTGATGGAGACCAGTGGTTGTTCAGGATGCTTACGACCACCCTTCGGTGGCACTTGAGCCACAGTACCCTCCAGAATCTTGAGCAGAGCCTGCTGCACTCCTTCACCAGAAACATCACGGGTGATGGATGCATTTGCAGATTTACGTGAAATCTTGTCGATCTCATCAATGTAAATAATACCTGCTTCGGTGGCTGGTACATCATAATCAGCAGATTGCAGCAGTCGTACCAGGATATTCTCAACATCCTCCCCCACATAACCGGCTTCCGTAAGCACCGTTGCATCAGCAATGGCAAAGGGAACATCCAGAAACTTAGCCAGAGCCCTGGCCATGAGAGTTTTCCCGGTTCCAGTAGGTCCCATGAGCAGGATGTTGCTCTTTTCAAGATCGACATCGTCAACATCGTCCTGAACCATAATTCTTTTGTAATGATTGTAAACTGCGACTGAAACAGCTCGCTTGGCCTGTTCCTGTCCGATCACATACGTATCCAGATGAGCCTTGATCACAACCGGTTTGGGAATATCAGCCAGAGAAGAGAAAATGGAGTGTCCTGACCGGGTATTTACACCCTCCTCATTTACGATCTCTTGAGCTTGATCAATACACCTTGCACAGATATTAGCACCTGTCGGACTGGCAATGAGCATCCCGGTCTCGTCTTGGGGTCGCCCACAGAATGAGCAATTCTTTTCTATTTTACGTTTGGCCAATTTCGACGACCCTTCAAAAAATTTTAAGCATTGATAGTTTTATAAGCGCTCTGCCAGCAAGTCACAAAAACATGGAGAATAGTTGTGTGTCTCAGTGATTTTCTACCCTACGGCTAGCCTGCATTATTCATGAATTATTGCCACGAAGACACTAAGTCACGAAAAGTATTAAAGTTATGAACAAGGTCATTTTAAACAGTATTATTTGCATCTGTGAGTGATAATTTTTGATAAGCATATATTTTATTAAACTTTGTGTCTTGGTGACTTAGTGGCTATGAATTATTCAGGCTAGAATCTCTAGCCTCGTTTTTCCAGGATATCGTCCACCAGTCCATACTGCAGGGCATCCTTTGCTGACATAAAGTGATTCCGGTCAGCATCTTTCTCGATCTGAGTAACCCGCTTCCCGCAGAATTTAGCCAACATCTGGTTCAATTTCTTTTTGGTCTTCTGAATCTCATCAGCGGCAATGACTATATCCGAGGCTTGTCCTTCAGCACCGCCCATAGGTTGGTGGATCATAATGCGGGCGTTGGGCAGGGCAAACCGTTTGCCTTTGGCGCCTGCTGCCAACAACAGTGAACCCATACTGGAAGCCTGACCAATCACGATAGTCGAAACTGCCGGTTTGATGAAATTCATGGTATCCAGAATAGCCAATCCCGAGGTGATAATCCCACCTGGCGAGTTGATGTAAAGATTAATATCCTTTTCACTATCCTCAGCTTCCAGGAATAATAGTTGAGCGACAACCACCGAGGCAACCGTATCATCAATAGGTGTACTCAAAAAGATAATCCGCTCTTTCAGTAGGCGGCTGTAGATATCGTAGGCTCGTTCAGTACGACCTGTTTGTTCTACAACCATGGGTACCAGTTGATCAATGGGCGTGAGCATGATAGCCTCCAATAGCTTTGCTGGTGTCCTGTTTAACCTTGACCTTGGCAAAGGACTCGAGATGTGCGAAGATCTTCTTTTCCAGAATATCATCTTTGATCTGTGGGAGATATTGTTTATCCCGGTAGAGTGCTTTCATTTTTTCTTTATCACCAGGCATCTGAGCGACCAGTTCATCAAGTTTGGCATCAATATCAGCTTCTGTAACTTCCAGTTTCTCAGTAGCGATCAAATTTTTACGGATCAAATACCAGGACAACTCCCAGGTCGCCCGTTCGCGATTCTGAGTCCGAACCTCGGCCTCATCCACATCAGCACCGCGTTCCTGCCGTACCCGTTCAATCAATTTGTCCAGGTAATCCTCAACCATGATATCAGGTACATCCAAGTCAGTCTCTTCCACTAATTTGTTGGCCAAAGTCTGGTCCAGAGCCTTGGTCACATCATAGTCAAGCTGCTTCTGGATGTCTTCCAAAGTGCTTTCCTTGAGCGATTCAAGAGTCTCAAATTTAGGGTCGACCTGCTTGGCGAATTCATCTGTCAGCTCTGGTAAAATATGAGTCTCCACTGCTTTGATCTGCATGTTGATATGCAGATCCTCGGCATCTTTGGTTTGAGCAGGAATATCAAAAGACACTTCCTCACCAGCCTTTGAACCGATCAGGATCTTAGCTACATCACCACCAAATACGCCATCACCAATTTTGATGTAACGATTTTCAACATGACTGTCTTCAATGGGTTCACCATCAGCGTCATGATATTGAAGATCGCCTTTCAGCAGATCGCCATCCACAGCCCCATCATCACGTACTTCTACTTCGGCAAGGCGCTCCTGCAGATGTTCCAAGGCGTGTGCTACATCTTCATCTGTGGCACTGTACTCAGTTTTAGTGATCTTGAATCCAGCTTTGTAATCAAACATCTCAACATCAGGTTCAACCAGGAGCTTTATTGTAAATTTCAAATCCTTCCCGATATCAAACTCAGACATATCCTCAATGCTTCCCTGGTCGATAGGAGACAATTGATGATCGATCATACCTTTATAATAGGCAGCTTGAACCGTTTCATCCAATATTTCAGCCAAAACGCTGGGTCCATAGGATTGCAGCATGATCTTGCGAGGAACCTTACCGGGTCTGAATCCTGGACGATTGACCTGCTTATTCAATTTTTTTAATTTTTTCTCAAAACCGGGTTCCATTTCAGCCCAGTCTACATGGACTTTCAAAGTTCGTTCGTGTGGTTTCCCAACTTCAATTTTGATATCCACTTCTCTTCTCCCATTCAATCTATTACAAGCCTGTAACATCTTATTACATCAAGCTTAATTCTAAAACAGGGCGCCAAGATAATCGGGATGATGTCGATGTGAAATCAAAATCAATTTGTTTCCGTCACTTGTTTTTGTTGATATTTTGTTTGGTGAGACGCTGCATGCAATGTCTCTACAATGACAATATATATTGGAAATACCAGCCTTTGAATTCAACTTCACAAATGATAGCTTCACTGTCGCTATGAAATTATCTATCAAAACTAAATCAAAACTCCGGATTCTGGGGCTCATGACAGGCAGTTCTGCTGATGGTCTTGACATCTGTCTGGTGGAATTCTCTGGCAAGACTGACACACCAACTTTTACAGTTATTTTTTCAACTGAGATACCTTACCCCAAACACTTTCAGTTGGCTTTCCGTAATCCGCTGGAATTAAGCGATCATGATGTAGCCATATTTGACACCGAATTAGGAACATGGTTTGCAGACGAGATCGCTAAACTTGACCTAAAGTTTGATGTCATCGCTTCTCACGGTCAAACTATTAAACACGAGCCACCTCATTTCACCCAGCAGATAGGTGAGCCGAGTTTTATGAAACAGCGTTTTGATGTTCCGGTTATTTATGATTTTCGTTCAGCAGATATCAAACAAGGTGGTCAGGGAGCTCCACTTATTCCAATTGTTGATCGGTTTCTTTTTCAACAGGAACAGGCAGATGTGTTGGCCCTCAACATCGGCGGTATTGCCAATTTAACTGTCATCCCTGCAACACTGAGCTCTCAGCCCCTGTTAGCCTGGGATACAGGCCCTGGCAACACCCTGATCGACAAGGCCGTCCGTTTATACTCAAATGATACATTGGCCTATGACCCTGAAGGGAGATTTGCCGCCGAAGGAGTTTTAAATCAAAAACTACTTTCTTTTCTGCTTGAGCATAAGTTTTATCAACTGACGCCACCGCGTTCCGCCGGCCAGGAACAATTCGGGCTTGTCTACTTCAATCAAATACTTAAACAGTTTTCTCCAGAGACAGATCAACAGTTTAAAGATTTAATTTACACCCTGACAGTTTTAACTGTTAAAACTATTGTTTCCAGTGTAAACGAATGTTCTGCCGACTACGATCCACAGGTGTTGTTTATTGGTGGCGGTGGTTGTTTTAATAATACAATGTTAAAACTTCTTGAAGCCGAACTACCCCATATTGATATCCGACAGGTCGATCACAGTGGAATCACGACAAGCAATAAAGAAGCTTTTGGCTTCGCTTATCTGGGATATCTCAATATCAACGATCTCCCTGGAAACATCCCATCAGTGACTGGCGCCAGTCGACAAACGATCCTGGGAAGCCGGATCTGATATTTATTCTCCTGGCGGCTTCTCTTCCAGATAATGTTCTGTCAGTTGCCGCGTGAGATAATGAAAAGCATCATCAACAGTATCTGTCCGGTAACATAATTCCAGATCTTCACGATTGATGGTTCCGAAATCGGCTAAGGCATCAAGATCAATTACCTCATCCCAAAAGGCATTCCCGAATAACACAATGGGCATATATTTACTGATCTTCTTGGTTTGGATCAAAGTCAACGTTTCGAATAGCTCATCAAAGGTACCAAACCCACCTGGAAAAGCGATGAGTGCTTTAGCCAGATAAACAAACCAGTACTTGCGCATAAAGAAGTAGTGGAATTCCATCTCCAGCTCATGACTGATATACGGGTTTCCGGATTGTTCAAATGGTAGTGAGATATTCAGACCGATGGATAATCCTTTGGCCTCAGCAGCTCCCCGATTGGCAGCTTCCATGATTCCAGGACCACCACCAGTGGAGACAATAAACCGCCGTCTCCCCTGTTTTAATTTCTTGGACCACGTGGTCATTTTGTAGGCTAATTCACGCGCATCTTCATAATAGCGGGACATCTTCAGGTCTCGTTTTAGCTTTTCCAATTTTTCTACAGAATTACCATTGGTTTTTGCAGTTGCTATGGCTTGTTCCACAATATGCTTGGGCTGGGTTCTGGCTGAGCCAAAAAAGACAATTGTGTCCTGTACTTTATTTTTGCGAAACAGATCCTGGGGACCGAGATATTCACTCATGATGCGTAACATCCGACCACTTGGGCTATGGATCACTTCTGGATTGTCATAAAATTTCTGGATTTGTTTTTTCATTTTCTTACTCCTAAACTTCTTCTATAGGAAGTTATTTACTCTTCTAATTGGCGACGAAAATACTTCTGAAACCTAAAAATCATAGGTGAAAGTGAAATCAGCCATCTGAACAATCGCTTTGCATGGAATTAAAATTATGACTCTTTCCCCAAATGCGTACCTGTAGACGAGGATGTTAGGGATATAAGGGTATAGAGGCTGTGTGAAAACTTCATTGCGCCGGAATAATTACTTTCTAACATTAGCTTTGGTTATCTACCTATGGTGCTGTTAATATAGATACTTACCCCAGGCTTCAGCCTGGGGGCTATAAAAATATTAAAAAGGAGGGCTTTAGCCCAACAATACTGGGCTAAAGCCCAAAGAATCAGTGGGTTATCATACCCCCCATGCTAAAGCATGGGGTAAGCGTTGTCCCTATTCTCACACAGGCTCTGTAACACTTATACCTTTATACCCCAGAATATTTTATTGACCTCCAATCTCAATGATTGTATCCAGGTACGCATTATTATGATGAACCAAAATTATGACTTGAATTCCCCCTCCGCTCAGGAGGGGTGGCACAGCATAGATGTGAGGGAGAAGTTTGATCAATAAGCACATATCATGGATACATCGACTACAATCTACACGTTATGGAGTCTCCCTTCCGCCACTCCGTGGCACCTCCCCTGTGAGGGGAGGAAATGTCTGCTGTTATACCATTTGTACTTCAAACTGCGCGCCCTCTGAAGTACAAATGGTATTAAACAGTTTATCACCAAGTTAAATGGGTTTACATCAGGTTAAACCTGGGGCAAACCTTCAGTGACCGAGAGACCTTTCGCTAAATCAGCGTCTGTTGGACGATGGTCAGTTAATTTACCGGCATAGTAGGCATCATAGGCGCTCATATCAAAGTGGCCATGACCACTGAGGTTGAACAGAATCACTTTCTCTTCGCCAGCTTCCCGCGCTTCGATGGCGGCATCAACTGCTCCCTTGATGGCATGCGCTGATTCCGGTGCCGGAATGATGCCTTCAGTTCGGGCAAAGATGGATGCAGCATCAAAAACTTCTACCTGGTGATAGGCATAAGCCTCAATCAATCCTTCTCGCACAACATGAGACATCAGAGGAGCCATCCCATGGTAACGCAGACCACCGGCATGGATACCTGGCGGCATAAAGGTGTGTCCCAACGTGTGCATGGAGACCAAAGGGGTCATTTGTGCCATATCACCAAAATCGTAGGTGAATTTTCCCCTGGTTAAGGTGGGACAGGCCGTCGGTTCGATAGCTCTGAAATCGATATCAGCTCCATTGATCTTATCCCGTAAATAGGGAAAAGCCAATCCGGCGAAATTACTGCCACCACCGACACAACCGATAACTATATCTGGTGTATCTCCGGCAATTTCCATTTGTTTCTTTGCTTCCAAACCGATGATGGTCTGATGTAAAAGCACATGATTTAAAACGCTGCCCAGGGCATACTTGGTATCCTCTCGCCTGGCTGCATCTTCAACGGCCTCCGATATGGCGATACCCAGTGATCCTCTATTATCGGGATCATCTGCTAAAATAGCGCGTCCGAATTCAGTATCATTACTGGGACTGGGAACTATTTCAGCCCCCCAGCTCTTCATCATGGAGCGACGATAGGGTTTCTGCTCAAAACTTATCTTTACCATATACACTTTCACTTCCAGGTCAAACATCTGACCTGCCAACGCCAGTGAACTGCCCCACTGTCCGGCACCGGTCTCGGTGGAGAGCCGTTTGACCCCTTCCTGCTTATTATAGTAGGCTTGAGCGATGGCGGTGTTGGGTTTATGACTGCCAGCCGGACTGACCCCTTCGTGCTTGAAATAGATCTTGGCCGGTGTTTTCAAGGCCCGCTCCAAACCGGTGGCCCTGATCAGAGGTGAAGGTCTCCACATTTTGAGACCTTCCTGAACAGGCTCAGGAATGGCGACCTCGCGCTCCATGCTCATTTCCTGTTCGATCAAAGCCTTGGGAAACAGGGGTGCAAGATCATCCGGACCAAGCGGTTGCAAGGATCCTGGGTTCAAAGGCGGCAGGGGTGCTGTCTTCAGGTCGGCGGCAATATTATACCAGCTTTTAGGCATGTCATTTTCTGAAAGAAATATCTTTTTCACGGTAACTCCTTTTGATTTGTCAAAAGTCTGTAAGCTTGCCGGACGTAGCCAGTCGGCGTAGTCCGGTCGAAGGTCAAATGTCTTGAGTCACAATTACACTTCTTCACTTTACTAACTTCTATTTTCTAATTTCTAATTTCTAATTTCCAATTTCTATTTTTCCACACAATAACCCCCAACTTGAGTTGTCTCTCATCAATGGCTCAGAATATTTTCTAGTTGATAGTTTTATGAAGAGCCTAGCCGATTTGCCAGGTCCACCAAAATGAAGTAATCATTTGATCTTGAACGAAAGTCATGAGTTGGCTTCCACTTGCAGTGTGTCCAGCAACTCAACAAAACCATTGTGCCCATATTTTAATTCCCGGGCTCCTCGTGATACGGTTCCAATGGCAACACCAAGCTGCTTGGCAATCTCACGTTGCGGCATGCCGGTGTGCAGTAGTTTGATGATCTCCCAC